>CAZRNL010000357.1:0-3557 GCA_964601395.1 uncultured Silicimonas sp.
GAGGACGGCGTGAAGGAGCTGCTCGTCATCAGTCAGGACACCTCCGCCTACGGCACCGACTGGAAGGGCCGGGACGAGAAGTTTCCCATCGTGCCGCTTGCCCGCGATCTCGGATCGCTCGGCGCCTGGGTGCGGCTGCACTACGTCTACCCCTACCCGCATGTCCGCGAGCTGGTGCCGCTGATGGCCGACGGCCTGGTGCTGCCCTACCTCGATATTCCCTTCCAGCACGCCCACCCCGAGACGCTGAGGCGCATGGCGCGGCCTGCTGCGGCGGCGCGGACATTGGACGAGATCGCCGCCTGGCGCGACATCTGCCCCGACATCACGCTGCGCTCGACCTTCATCGTCGGCTATCCCGGCGAAACGGAAGCGGAGTTCCAGACGCTGCTCGACTGGCTGGACGAGGCGCAACTGGACCGGGTCGGATGCTTCCAATACGAAAACGTCGCCGGGGCGCGGTCGAACGCGCTGCCCGACCACGTGCCGGAGGAGGAGAAGGCGGAACGCTTCGCGCGGTTCATGGAGAAGGCGCAGTCGATTTCCGAGGCGAAGCTGGCGGCAAAGGTCGGCACGCGTCTGTCCGTGATCGTCGACGAGGTGGACGAAGACACCGCGACGTGCCGGACCATGGCCGATGCTCCCGAGATCGACGGGCAGCTTTATGTCGACGAAGGTTTCGAAGGACTTGTGCCCGGCCAGATCGTGACCGTCGAGGTCGACGAAGCCGGCGAATACGACTTGTGGGGAAAGCTGGTTTCGTAACTTGAATTCTCGTATGGTAGAGTGGATGTGGGCGCTAACAGCCGGTCGTTCGCGAGAGAAGAAATGCCCTTCGAGAAGATTCAACCCGAGAAACTCTCTCGCTCTGTCGTCCGCCAGATCGAACTTCTGATCCTGCGGGGCATATTGCGCCCCGGCGAACGACTGCCGTCCGAGCGGGAACTGTCGGAGCGATTTGGCGTATCGCGTCCGTCGCTGCGTGAAGCGGTGGGCGAGTTGCAGGCGTCGGGGCTGCTCACCACGAAGGCAAACTCGGGTATCTACGTTGCCGATGTTCTTGGGTCAGCGTTTTCGCCTGCGCTCATCCGATTGTTCGGCACCCACCCGGAAGCCGTGTTCGACTACATCGACTTCCGGCGCGACATGGAGGGTCTGGCCGCCGAACGCGCGGCACGTCTGGGATCGGACACGGACCTTGCGGTGGTGGACAGCGTCTTCCAGCGGATGGAGGCGGCGCACAAGAAGCGCGACCCCACCGACGAGGCGCAACTCGATGCCGATTTCCATCTGGCGATCATCGAGGCCAGCCACAACGTCGTGATGCTGCACATGATGCGCTCGATGTATGAGCTTCTGCGGGGTGGCGTGTTCTACAACCGCCAGATCATGTTCCGTCAACGCACCACTCGCGAGGCGCTTCTGAACCAGCATCGCGGGATCAACGATGCGCTTCAGTCACGAGACGCGGCGGGTGCGCGCGCGGCGGTCGAGGCGCATATGGGCTTCATTTCGACGGCACTGACCGACCAGCTGAGGGCAGAGAGACACGAAGAGATCGCGCGCCAGCGCCTGGCACACGAATCCGGTCGGTAAGACCTACCTGGCCTAGCCGGGAATTTGCCGCTCGAAGAGAATATCGTCCTGGCAGATCGGCCGGCTCAGCAGCAGTCCAGCGATGGTCGCCACTGCGACCGGACCCACGAGCCACAGCCAGGGCATGACAGTTTCAATGGTCGACATGACCGTTCACCTTTCAACAACACAGCCCGGACTGGACCCTCGGAGAAACGCTCCGAAACCGGCATCCGGGTAACCAACACCGTGAATATTCCACATGATCTTGTCGGCAGTATGACCCCCAAGCGGTGCCTGCGTGAAATTCTCGACGAGGTGGAACGGACGTTCCGATCCCCAACCCCTTGCAAGCATGAATTATTTTCCTTGGCGGGCTACCGCTTGCTCCAGGCGCGCAACTTTCTTCGTTACCGTCAAACTTTGGTCGGATTGTTTAATAAGATCGGAGGGCGATTGAAAAGCAGGGGATGGCTTGCATGAACGCCTACCAGGAAGACATTCGGAGAAGCCTCGAGACCCATGGCAGGGCAGAAGCCGTCACGGTTCGCAACACGAACTGGGGTTTCTCGATTTCCGAGGTCTCAGGGCACGCGGGTCTGATCGAAGTGCTCGCCAAGGCGTTTGGCGTCGCGATGGCGCCGACCGGGGCTCTTCTGATCTTGCTTCCCGGCGTGGGCTCGCGGATTCAAGGCGTGCCGATCCAGCTTGGCATCACCCTTGCGTTCTTCCTCGTCGGTCTGGCCGTCTTCGCCTATGCAGTGCGGGGATTTCGGACGGAGTTGCAGGTCGATACGGCACGCGGACAGTTCCGCCTCGGCACGGTCAACCAGCGGAACCTGTTCGCTGTTCGCAACACCTATCCGACGTCGGAAATCGAAAGCGTCTTTCTGGCCCGGGCGAAAGACGGCCGGAACACGGCGCAACTGTTCCTCAGGATCAAGCCGACGTCCGAAAAGGTCTATGTGCTGACGGGGTCCGAGCAAGAATTGGTCCCGGTTCTTGAGCTTATCGTCGAGGCCGTGCGCAAGCGGTCGAGACACCGGCAATCACGGACGAAGACGACCGGACGGTTCATTCACGCGACGTTCTCGTAGCGACGGGAAGAGACGCGCGGTTCCCGGCCAACGTCCGCGTCGGAAAGACGGGTCGCAAATCGAGCGGATCAGGGGCTAGAGGCGCTTCTGGTCTTCCGGATAGACCCCCAGAATCTTCAACTCGGACGTGAAGTATTCCAGTTCTTCCAGCGCCAGCTGTACAGACCGATCCTCGGGGTGTCCTTCGATGTCTGCGTAGAACTGCGTGGCGGTGAACGAGCCGTCGACCATGTAGCTTTCCAGCTTGGTCATGTTGACGCCGTTCGTCGCAAAGCCGCCCATCGCCTTGTAAAGCGCCGCCGGAATGTTGCGGACGCGGAAGACGAAGGTGGTCAGCATCCTGGCGCCCCGGCGCGACAGGTCGGGGATGCGCGACATGACGAGGAAGCGGGTGGTGTTATGGTCATTGTCCTCGATGTTACGCGCGAGGATATCGAGCCCGTAGACTTCCGCCGCCAATTCCGATGCCAGGGCCGCGTCGGCGACGTTGCCCAGTTCGGAAACCTCCCGCGCCGCCCTTGCGTTGTCGGGGCTTACGACACCGGCGATGCCGTGCTCGCGCAGGAAGGAACCGCATTGCGGCAGAAGCACGACGTGGCTGTGCGCGCGGCGGACATCCGAGACTTTCGCACCCGGCACGCCCAGAAGGTTGATATGCACGCGCACGAATGCCTCATCGACGATATGCAAACCGCTTTCGGGCAGAAGGCGGTGAATATCGGACACGCGGCCATAGGTCGTGTTCTCGACCGGTAGCATGGCCTCGTCGGCTTGCCCGTCCTGGACCGCGCGGATCACGTCCTCGAAGGTGTTGCAGGGCAACGGTTCAAGGGTCAGTCGGGTCTCGCGGCAGGCCTGATGGGAATAGGCCCCGGGTTCTCCCTG
>CAZRNL010000358.1:0-3550 GCA_964601395.1 uncultured Silicimonas sp.
TCCCCATCGCCACCACGGTCGCGCCGACGATGCCGGTCGAGGCCGCCAGCAGCGCCCCCACCAGCACCACGGAAACTCCCAGACCACCGCGCATCGCGCCGAACAGGCGGCCCATGGTTTCCAGAAGCTCCTCGGCGATGCGCGATTTTTCCAGCACCACGCCCATCAGCACGAACAGCGGAATCGCGGTCAGCACCGGATTGGTCATCACCGCGAAGAAGCGTTGCCCAAGCGCACCCATCAGGTTGATGGAAAACACATCGAGCCACCAACCCAGCAAGGCAAAGGCCGTTGCGACTCCGGCGATTGTGAAAGCGACCGGATAACCCAGCAGAATGAAGACGATGAGTGCTACGAACATCCACAGATCAAGTGACATCGTCGACGTCCCGCAGGCGGATCAGGTCACGGATCAGGCACGAAAGTCCCTGGACCAGAAGAAGAATGCAGAAGGCGGGCACCAGCGATTTCAACAGGAATGTGGCCGGAATTCCGCCCACCGAAATAGGCCCTTCCAGCGTTGCCCACGAACGGCGCACCATCGGCCATGACCAGTAGACCAGGATCAGAAGCGAAGGCGCGAGCAGGAAAAGATGGCCGAAGATATCGACCATCGCCCGCCCGCGCACGGTGAACCGGGAATAGAAGATATCGACGCGCACATGACCCTGCGCCCAAAGCGTGTAGCCTGCCCCGAGCATGAAGATCGAGGCATGCAGATAAAGCACGCTTTCATTGATGAAGATCGACGAGAAGCCAAAGACATAGCGCATCAGAACCACTCCGAACTGCACCAGCACCATCGCCATCGCCAGCCACATCACCACCGCGCCGACGGCTCGGTTGACCCAGTCCAGACCATCGGCCAATCGCATCATCGTCTATCCCCTCGCAGCCAAAGGCCGGGCGGCGCACCGCCCGGCTGAAACAGCGCCGATCAGCGCGCGTAGGTGAAGTCGTTGCTGCGCGCGGCCAGTTGCGCGGCCTCGGCATGCGGCTGGTACTCGGCCATGAGGGCGCGGTAGGCGATGAAGCTTTCGGTGATCCGCGCCACCAGCTCGTCGCTGTCATTGCGCATCTCTTCGAGCACCTTACCCATCGCATTGCCCTGTGCGTTGATGATCTCTTCAGGCCATTGGCGCACTTTGGTGCCCGAAGCGATCAACTCACGCAGAGCCAGCGCGTGCTTGGTGTTGTACTCGGTATGCACCACGTTATAGAGGCTCTCCGCCGCCATCTGCACAGTGCCCTTGAGTTCATCCTCAAGCGCGTTCCAGGTATCGAGGTTGATCGCACATTCCTCGGCCGAAGAAGGCTCGCCCACGCCGTTGTCGTAGTAGTACTCCGCCACCTGCTGCAGACCCAGTGCCGAATCCGTCCACGGGCCAATGAACTCGCCCGCATCCAGCGCGCCCGATTGCAGAGCCTGGAACATCGCCGGACCCGACATCGCTTCCACCGCGACCCCAAGTTTCGACATCACTTCGGAATTGAGGCCGGTGGTGCGGTACTTCAGGCCGCGAATGTCATCCAGCGAAGTCACTTCGTTGCGGAACCAGCCGGCCCATTGCGGACCCGAATTGCCACACAGGAAGGGCTTGAGATTGAAGCGCCCGTACATCTCATCGTAAAGTTCCTGCCCGCCGCCATGCAGCATCCAGCCGTGCTGCTCGTTTGCGGTCAGGCCCAGCGGCTGAGAGCCAAACAGCAGGATGGCCTTGGATTTCGAACCCCAGTAGGCCGGTACGGCATGGTAGATGTCGGCCGTTCCCTCGCCCACCGCGTCGAACACGCCCGGCCCGGGGACGATCTCGCCGGCTGCGAACAGCTCGACCTCGATGCGTCCACCCGAAAGGGTTGTGATCCGGTCCGCCAACATCTGTGCAGCGACACCTGGCCCCGGCAGATTGCGCGGCCAGGCCGAGACCAGACGCCACTGGCGGATGTTCTGCGACAGCGCGGGCGTTGCGAGCGTGGCTGCTGCGGCACCCACCGTCGCGGTGGTCAAAAATGCACGCCTTTTCATGAGAATACTCCTTGTGTTGATGGTTGGATTTGTTCCCGCGGATGGTGAGGGTCTGGAGCTCTGAAGCCTCCGACGGGACATTTTTGAACAGATGAAAACCCTCAGCTTTTCAGGATGCCCGGCAAATCGAGATCGTGTTCGCGCGCGCATTCAATGGCGATGTCATAGCCGGCGTCGGCATGGCGCATCACGCCGGTCGCCGGGTCGTTCCACAGAACGTTGGCAAGGCGTCGGTCGGCATCTTCGCTACCGTCACAACAGATGACCATGCCCGAATGCTGCGAGAATCCCATTCCGACCCCGCCACCGTGGTGCAGGCTGACCCAGGTTGCGCCCGATGCACAGTTGAGCAGCGCATTGAGCAACGGCCAGTCGCTGACCGCATCGGAGCCATCCTTCATCGCTTCGGTTTCGCGGTTGGGCGAAGCGACCGAGCCGGAATCAAGGTGATCCCGTCCGATAACCACAGGAGCCTTCAGCTCGCCATTGCGCACCATTTCGTTGATTGCCAGGCCTGCCTTGTGCCGGTCGCCCAACCCGATCCACATGATGCGCGCCGGCAGTCCCTGAAAGGCGATGCGCTCGCGCGCCATGTCGAGCCAGTTGTGAAGATGGGCGTTGTCGGGGAACAGCTCTTTCATCCTCGCGTCAGTCTTGTAGATATCCTCGGGGTCGCCCGACAGCGCCGCCCAGCGGAACGGACCGATGCCACGGCAAAACAGCGGACGGATATAGGCTGGGACGAATCCGGGGAAGGCGAAGGCATTCTCCAGCCCCTCTTCCAGCGCCACCTGCCTGATATTGTTGCCATAATCCAGCGTCGGCACGCCCGCGTTCCAGAAATCGACCATCGCGGCGACGTGGGTTTTCATACTGGCGCGCGCTGCCTTTTCCACCTCTTGCGGGTCGCTTTCCTGTTTCGCGCGCCATTGCGCGACAGACCAGCCTACGGGCAGATAGCCATGGATCGGGTCATGAGCCGAGGTCTGGTCGGTGACCATATCCGGGCGCGGACCACCCGCCTGCATGCGCCTGAAAAGCTCGGGAAACACTTCGGCCGCATTGCCGATCAGGGCCACCGATTTGGCCTCGCCCGCACTGGTCCAGCGCTGGATCAGTCCCAGCGCCTCGTCGAGTGTATGAGCCTTCTGATCGCAATAGCGGGTCCGGATACGGAAATCGGCGCGGGTTTCGTCGCACTCCACCGCCAGACAGCAAGCGCCGGCCATTACCGCGGCGAGCGGTTGCGCGCCGCCCATACCGCCCAGGCCGGCTGTGAGAATCCATTTTCCGGTCAGATCGCCGGAATAGTGCTGTCGCCCGGCCTCGGCAAAGGTCTCGTAGGTCCCCTGCACAATGCCCTGAGTCCCGATGTAGATCCACGAACCCGCGGTCATCTGGCCGTACATTGCCAAGCCCTTGCGGTCGAGTTCGTTGAAATGGTCCCAGGTCGCCCAATGCGGCACCAGGTTGGAATTCGCAATCAACACGCGCGGGGCGTCCTTGTGGGTGCGGAACACGCCG
>CAZRNL010000359.1:0-3546 GCA_964601395.1 uncultured Silicimonas sp.
ATGCATTGCTTGAGGTTGACGCTCGTCCGCCGCTCCTCGTCCATGATCCCCAGCTTGACCGTGTATCGCGGCAGCCCGAAGGCTTTCTCGATGGCGCTGAACGCGTCGTCCGCAAAGGCCACCTCGTCAGGCCCGTGCATCTTCGGCTTCACCACGTAGACCGAACCGGTGTGCGAGTTGCGGTCGCCCTCCGTCTTGCGCAGGTCGTGCATCGCGATCAGCGTGGTGACCGCGGCATCCATCAGGCCCTCGAAGATCTCGTCGCCATTCCGGTCGAGGATGGCGGGGTTCGTCATCAGGTGCCCGACGTTCCTGACCAGCATAAGCGCCCGGCCCTTGACCGTGACGTCGCCGCCGTCCGGCGCGGTAAAGACCTTATCCGACTGAAGCGCCCGAGTGACCTTCTTGCCGCCCTTCTCGAAGGTGTCGACCAGATCGCCCTTCATCAGGCCAAGCCAGTTGGAATAAGCCTGAACCTTGTCCTCGGCGTCGACGCAGGCCACCGAGTCCTCGCAGTCCATGATCGCGCTGACCGCGGCCTCCATGCGCACATCCGCCAGTCCGGCCCGGTCGCGCGCACCGATGAAATGCGTCCGGTCGAAAACCAGCTCGACGTGCAAGCCGTGGTTCTTCAGAAGTACCGAAGACGGCGCTTTCGGATGACCCGTGAAGCCCACGAACTTGGACTGGTCGACGAGCGGCAGGTCGTCGACCAGCAACTGACCGGCGTTCACATGATAGCGCCCCGCGTCGGCGTGGCTCGTGCCCTGAAGCGGGAAGGCCTCGTCCAGGAAGACCCGCGCCTTTGCGACGACGCGCGCGCCGCGCCCCTTGTCGTAAGGCCCGGACGGCGCATGACCGTCAGTGGCGTCGGTGCCGTAGAAGGCATCGTAAAGACTGCCCCAGCGCGCGTTCGCGGCGTTCAGCGCGTAGCGCGCATTCGTGATCGGCACCACAAGCTGCGGTCCGGGCACGCTGGCGATCTCGGCGTCGGTGTTTTCCGTCTCGATCTCGAAAGCCCCGCCCTCGGGCAGAAGGTACCCGATCTCTTCCAGGAAGGCCTTGTAGGCCTCGTGATCGTGCGGCTGGTTGCGGTGCCGGATGTGCCACTGGTCGATCTGGCCCTGCAGTTCCTCGCGCCGCTCCAGAAGAGCGCGGTTCTTTGGGCCGAACTCATGGGCAAGCAGGCTCAGGGCAGACCAGAAGGTCTCGGCATCGATGCCGGTTCCGGGCAAGGCGCGCGTTTCGACAAACTCGGCGAGGACCGGAGAGACTTTCAGGTCTGATTTTTCGACATAGGTAGACATGGGACGCGCCTCGCATACGATGGTGTACGAAATCGCGCGGACCCTATGGAATTCCTGTGTCGGAGGCAACTGGCCGCCTGACAGCCCGGCAACCGCGCTTCAAGCCTTCGGTAGCAGGGTCAGCCTTCGTCACTCTCGACCGTCGGTTCCGTGACGCTCTGCGCGCCGGAGGTGTCGGTATCGGTCAGGGCGACCCATGCCAGGAATCCCAGAAAGGCGATGATGGCTATTCCTGCCGCCAGAGGCATTCCGGTCAGCGGCGTCTTGTGGCGTTTGGCCTGCTTCTTGATGTTCGTATTGGGTGCGGACATGGCACTGCTCCTTTTTTGGATCTGCTTCGCCCCCGCCGCTTCAGGCGGATTCGCTCTGCAGGAGGTCAACGGCGGAACCAAGTTAGAGTTCCCCGTCGAAGCCACTTAGGAACATCGCAGATCACTTAATCATTTGTTTAAGTTTCCGCTTGCGCCATCGCCTCCGGCGATTTAATACTTTATCAACTAATTAACTGATGGAGACTCCGTGAACCTCTCCCCCAGCCCTCTCGACGCGCTGTTCCAGGCTCTCGGCGATCCTACGCGCCGGGCGATCCTCGAACGGCTTTCGACCGGCCCCGCCACGGTCTCGGAGCTCGCCGCGCCGTTCGAGGTGTCGCTGCCCGCGATCATGGTCCACCTGCGAAAGCTGGAAGACGCCGGACTCGTGGCCTCCCGGAAGTCCGGCCGCGTTCGCACCCTGACACTGGTCACCGACAGCTACTCGCCGATCCGCGGCTGGCTGGACGAACAGCGCGCCGCCTGGGAGGCGCGCCTTGACAGGATGGAACGCTTCGCGCGCTCGAAAAGCGCATCGAAGACAGATCTGTAACCAAGGATTCGACCAATGGATGAAGCTTCCGCCTCTGACCGCGCAATGGTACTCGAACGTGTCATCGACCTTCCCTCGGCAGCACTCTGGGCCGCTTGGACCGATCCTGAGTCACTGCCGCAATGGTGGGGGCCAGACGGCTTTTCCTGCCGCACCGACCGCATCGACCTGCGCGAAGGAGGGGAATGGCTGTTCGACATGATCGGGCCGGATGGCACGGTTTATCCCAACCATCACCACTACACCCGCATGATCCCCGAAAAGCGGATCGAGTACACGCTGCACGCGGGCGAGGACGGACCCAAGCACGCCGACGCCTCCGCGACCTTCGAAGACCTCGGAGGCAGGACACGCGTGACCTTGAAGATGATCTTCGCCACCCGGAAGGAGCATGACCATGCCAAGGGCTTCGGCGCCTACGAGCTCGGGCTTCAGACCCTCGGAAAGCTCGCGCGTTTCGCCGGGTCCGAATGACGACCCAAGCCGGACCGGGTCCAGCACTTGAGGCCACCGCCTGCGCGTCCTACTGTCGGGCTTTGACACCCCGGAGACCGCCTTGGACGACGCCAGCCCCAAGACCATCCGACTGGCCGACTACGTACCGCCAGCGTTTCTGATCGATACGGTCGACCTGACCTTCCGCCTGCACCCGACCGAAACTCGGGTGCAGGCGCGCATCGCATTCCGACCCAATCCCGATGGCCCGGCAGGACCGCTTCGGCTGGACGGAGAGCGACTGGAGCTTGTCCGGGCAATGATCGACGGACGTCCTGTCGATCCGATGGTGGACGAAAAGGGCCTTACCGTCCCTGCCCCAGACCGCCCCTTCGTCTGGGAAGCCGAGGTCGAAATCGCGCCGCAGACGAACACCGCCCTCGAAGGCCTCTATATGTCGAAAGGCATGTACTGCACGCAGTGTGAAGCGGAAGGCTTCCGCCGCATCACCTTCTATCCCGACCGCCCCGACGTGATGGCGACCTTCACCGTGCGGATCGAGTCGGACCTGCCGGTGCTTCTCTCGAACGGCAACCCGGTGGACTCTGGCGACGGCTGGGCCGAATGGCATGACCCGTGGCCGAAGCCTGCCTACCTGTTCGCCCTCGTGGCCGGCGACCTGGCGGCGCAATCCGGCACCCACCGGACGTCTGACGGGCGCGACGTGGCTCTGAACGTCTGGGTCCGCCCAGGCGACCAACACCGCTGCGGTTATGCGCTCGACGCGCTCAAACGCGCGATGGAATGGGACGAGCGGGTCTATGGCCGCACCTACGAACTCGACGTTTTCAACATCGTGGCCGTCGACGATTTCAACGCCGGCGCGATGGAGAACAAGGGGCTCAACATCTTCAACTCCAGCTACATCCTGGCCTCGCCG
>CAZRNL010000360.1:0-3526 GCA_964601395.1 uncultured Silicimonas sp.
GTCGCGCGAGACCAGGCTGCGCGAGGTCCTCGATCTGGTCGGATTGTCCTCCTGGCATACCGGCCGGTATCCGCACGAGTTCTCGGGCGGTCAGCGCCAGCGCCTTTGTATCGCGCGTGCACTGGTTCTGAACCCGTCACTGGTCGTTTGCGACGAAGCCGTCTCTGCGCTGGACGTATCGGTTCAGGCGCAGATCCTGAACTTGCTCAAGGATCTTCGGAACGAGCTTGGGCTGACCTACCTCTTCATCTCGCACGATCTCGGCGTCGTTCACCACATTTCGGACAGGGTCGCCGTCATGTACCTCGGCCAGATCGTCGAGATTGCGGACAAGCAAAGCCTCTTCGACGCGCCCGCACATCCCTATACTCAGGCCTTGCTCGGCTCCGTTCCCTCTGCCCAGAAGGGCCGGAAGTCCTTCTTCACGATCCCCGGCGACGTTCCCAGCGCCGCCAATCCGCCGCCGGGCTGCCGGTTCCATACAAGGTGCCCGATGGCGCAGGACCGTTGCAGCACGGACCCCCCGCGGCTCCGCCCGCTGTCCGACGGCCGCCTTGTGTCCTGCCACTTCGCGGAGACCAGTCAGGCCAGCCAAGGGAGTACATCGCGATGAGCAGACCCAACATCGTCATCGTGATGACCGATCAGCAGCGCATGGATTCGCTGGCCTGCTACGGAAACCGTTTCACGGAAACGCCCGAGACATCGCGGATGGCGGACCGGGGTCTGTGCTTCGACACCGCGATGACACCCTGGCCGGTCTGCACCCCGGCGCGGGCCACGGCCTGGACCGGCACATACCCGTCACGCCATCAGGTCATCGACAATCTCTACGGTGTGGACAATGCCTTCGCCACACATTCCGAAGTGCCTCTCACGGTGTTCGACAGGCTCCAGTCAGTCGGCTACACGACCGCGCATTTCGGCAAATGGCATCTGGGCGAAACGCAGCCGCCTTTCTTCGACCATTGGGAGGAAAGCTTCAATTCGCGTCGCGGCCACTGGATCGACGGCAAGCTGGACGGCGAATACCGTCCCGACCGGGCGACCGACGCGGCCACCCGTTGGCTGTCGTCGCGGCAAGGCCAGGACGAGCCGTTCGCGATGGTTCTCAGCTTCTATCCTCCGCACGATCCCTATTCTGCGCCCCAAAGGTTCTACGAGCCCTACCGAGGCAAGGGAGTTCCCTTCGCGGGCTACTATGCCGCCGTCAGCGCGCTCGATCACAACCTCGGGCGCGTGCGCGACGCGATCGAGGCGGCCGGGCTTCGGGACAACACCGTCGTCATCTACTTTTCGGATCACGGCGACACGTTCTGGTACCGGCGCGAAGGCGAACACAAGTTCGTATGCACCGACGACTCGCTGCGCATCCCGATGATCGTCGAGGGACCAGGCATTGCGCCCGGCTCGCGCAGCGCAGCACCGGTCGGCATCCAGGATCTGACGCCAACCCTTCTGGACCTGGCGGGCGTCTCCTTGCCGCCCGAGATACAGGGCCGGAGTCTGGTTCCGCTCCTGCGCGGCGATGCGCCGGCGAACTGGCGCATGGGTTACTATGTCCAGAACATCACCCATATCAGCGGCTTCCACCAGCGTGCCTGGCGCACGGATGACTGGAAGCTGATCGTGTCCGACAATGGCGATCACGAGCTTTACGACCTCAACCTCGACCCCGAAGAGGAACTGAACATCTTTCTCACGCCAAGGGATGATGGCGGTTTCGAGAGGTTCACGCACTATCCCGATTTCGCACCCAGGATAGACGGGCTTGCGTCCGACATGCTGGCGGAAGCGGAGCGTCTGGAAGACGACGAGGGCATCGCCCTGATCGGCGCGATGCGAAGCGGACTGGCGGACCGGCTGGGCGCGGCAAGAGGCTAGGGCAGCGGATCCAGCCAACTGTCCTCGTCGGCAATCAGGCATTGCGCGGTGCTTTGCGGCTTCGTGCGGGCGCCCCAGTCGCGAAGAATGGCTTTCTCCTTTGCCTGAAGATCCACTTCGCGCCGGATGGCGCGCGCGTCCCATCCGTCCAGCACCTTCTCCGAAAGGCTCTCGCGGATCGCCGCATGGCCGTCACTGTCGCCGAGGTCGTCCAGTTCATCCGGGTCCGCCGCCAGGTCGAACAGGATGGGCCGATGCCCCTCGACATGAACGTATTTCCAGCGGCCGGCCCGGACCATCCTTTGCGTGGTGGCCTCGCTTCCCGTCCAGGGAGAAGACAGGTCAGTGACGTATTCGCTGTAGGTTTCGTCCGACCATGCCGCCTTTGGGTCGCGGGCGATGCCGAGAAGACTTTTCGCGCGGGACCTTGGCAGTGCAGGCGCCCCGGCCGTGTCGATCATCGTGGCACCCAGGTCGATCAGGTTGCACACGCGGTCGCAGCGCGTGTTCTGGGGCAGGGTTCCCGGCCAAGAAACGATCAGCGGGATACCGACGGACGCCTCGTGCATCGTGTTCTTCCACCACAATCCACGCTCTCCGGCATGTTCCCCGTGATCAGAGGCATAGATGATCAACGTGTTCTCAGAGAGGCCCGCCGCGGTCAGGGCTGCGAGAATCCGGCCGATCTTCCTGTCCAGGGCGTGAACCAGACCCCAATAGGCGGTGCGCGCCCGGTCCACGTCCTCCGCGCTGGCGGTGGCCGCAAAAGACTCGGATCGCCACTTGCGCAACCACGGATGCTCGTCGCCTGGGCCGGGCGAAGGTATGCGCGGGGGCGGAACGCGGCCCGCGAAAAGGTCATAGTCCTCCGGCCTCGCCACGAAAGGGCAATGCGGAAGGATGAAGCCGGCGACCATGCAGAACGGCGCGTCGTCGCCCGCCCGCCGCGCGCGCCCGAGATCGGCCAGCCGCTCGCAGGCGGCGTCGGTCGTCGTGTCGTCGACCACTTCGTATCCCGATTGCCCTTTCCCCGAGAAGGCGAGCGACCGCGCCAGACCGTCCGGCCCCGGTCCGCTTGGTCCCTGCGCGCCCAGAAGCGGCCCGAGTTTCTGACGCTCGACCCCCAGCCAGTTCGGGCCGCAATCGCCGACAAGCCGTTCCGAAAAGCCGTGATGCTGATCCGGGCCGATCGAATGCATCCGGCCCACGGAAATGGTCTTGTAACCGACTGCCCCCAGGGAATGGGCATAGGTCGGAAAGCCTGAAGACAGGACATCCTCAAGCGTCCAGCATCGCTGCTCATGGGGCCAGCGCCCTGTCAGCAGCGACATCCGCGACGGAGTGCAGATTGGTGAGGGACAACAGGCGTTGGTGAAGGTGACGCCTGACGCGGCCAGAGAGTCGAGGTTCGGACTGACCCCGAGCGTGTCGCCGTAGGCGCCGCAGACTGATCTTGCGTGCTGGTCAGAGAAAAGAAACAGGATGTCGGGGCGCTTTGTCATGCCTCGTCAGGCAAGTGCGGGAGTGCGGTAGAGCACCTTTCCCCCCACCTTGATCTCCGTGTCCACCAGATAGCTGCTCAGCGCCGCGGTATCGACCGTGATGCCAAGACCCGGCGCATCGGGCGCGCGGATCTCGCCGT
>CAZRNL010000361.1:0-3520 GCA_964601395.1 uncultured Silicimonas sp.
AGGTCTATATCGAGAAGTATCTCGAGAAACCCCGGCACATCGAAATCCAGGTCTTCGGTGACGGCAAGGGACGCGCGGTGCATCTGGGCGAGCGCGACTGTTCGCTTCAGCGCCGGCACCAGAAGGTTTTCGAGGAAGCCCCGGGACCCGCGATTTCACCCGAGGAACGCGCGCGGATCGGCAAGATCTGTGCCGACGCAGTGGCCGAGATCGGCTATAGCGGAGCGGGCACCATCGAATTCCTGTACGAAGACGGAGAGTTCTATTTCATCGAGATGAACACCCGCCTTCAGGTCGAGCATCCGGTGACCGAAGCGATTTTCGGCGTCGATCTCGTTCGGGAACAGATTCGCGTTGCGGCCGGACTGCCGATGGAGTTCCGGCAGGAGGATCTCCGGATCAATGGCCATTCCATCGAGATCCGCCTGAACGCCGAGAAGCTGCCGAACTTTTCGCCCTCACCGGGCCGGATCACGCAGTACCACGCACCGGGAGGGCTGGGTGTGCGGATGGATTCGGCACTTTATGACGGGTACCGTATCCCGCCTTACTACGACTCGCTGATCGGAAAACTCATCGTCCACGGGCGTGACAGGCCCGAAGCGCTGGCGCGACTGGAAAGGGCATTGTCGGAGCTGATCGTCGACGGCGTCGATACCACCGTGCCGCTTTTCCACGCACTTCTCCAGGAAGAGGCGATTCAGACAGGGAATTACACAATTCACTGGCTGGAGAAATGGCTGGAAACGAACCTCCAATAGCGCGATCCGGGGTGCTGATGTAAGCTCCCCGGCATGAGCGATCGAAGCCTCACTCCGGACCTTCTGCTTGGAGCCTATGCCGCCGGTGTGTTTCCGATGGCCGAGACCCGGGAGGATCCCGACGTATTCTGGGTGGATCCGCGCCGCCGGGGAATCCTGCCGCTGGAAGAGTTCCATGTGTCCAGATCCCTGGCACGCCGGATGAGGCGAGGGTCCGCGAGAGCCACTCTGGACGAGGACTTCGAGGCTGTCGTGGACGGTTGCGCGGACAGAGACGAGACCTGGATCAATGAAACGATCCGCGACCTGATGATCACACTGCATCGCATGGGTCATGCCCATTCGTTTGCGGTCCGGGAAGACGAGCGGCTTGTCGGCGGCATGTACGGGGTCGCCCTGGGGGGTGTCTTTTTCGGCGAAAGCATGTTCTCACGCGCGACAGACGGCTCCAAGATGACCCTGACCTTCGCGGTCGATCACCTGAGACGCTGCGGGTTCGAGCTGTTTGACACGCAGTTCCTCACCGCTCATCTTGCCTCTCTGGGCGCTATCGAGGTGTCAAGATCGGACTATCACGCGCGACTGGCGACGGCATTGGAACTAACCGCCGATATTCGGGCGCTTCCGATCGAAACCGACGTTCAGGCGGTTGTGCAGCGGATGACCCAGACGTCATAGCGCGAATGGTCGAGGGCATTCAGTGCCGGGCTCGAGGCAACCATCCAGCCATCGAACAATCTGGACTGCTGCCTGGGATCGTTAATCGTGATCCAGGCGTAGGCCTCGCCTGTCGGATTGTCGGCAGGATAGCGGCACTCTTCGAGTGTCACTTCGATACGGCCAAGGTCGGCGGTTTGACCAACGCCCAGGCGGATCTCGACGACCTTGCCGGACATGCGGTCGAGACCCCTGAGTTCCGCCCCCTGGCCCGCGACGGCGCGGACCTGGTCGGCGGCGATATCGGGAATCGCGATGATGGAACCGTCCAATGGCGGCGTGATCGTGCCATCGTCGTCCTGAGCCAGAACGGGTGCAGCCAGTGCAAGAGCCAGAAATGCGGCCGTGCGGATCATTCTTCGCCGCCCGAGACGAACTTCAGCAGAAGCTGGACGACCGACACCGAACTTTGCGTGTCGAGAATTTCGGTCCCTGGCTCGAGAGTGAAAGCCGAACCGCCGGGAAGCAGTTCGACGAAACTGCCGCCCAGAAGACCCTCGGAACTGATAACGGCCGCTGTATCGTCCGGCAGCTCAATAACAGGGTCGACCGACAGAACGGTTTCCGCACGGAAAGTGGCGGGATCGAGGCTCATGTCGCGCACGCTGCCGACCTTGACCCCTGCCAGACGGACGTCGGTGCCCACACCAACACCTTCGGCAGAGCGGAACGAGGCAGTGTAGATCGCGTCACGCGAGTTGCCTGTGTTGAGGCCGCCGACCTGCGCCATGTAGATCAGAAAGCCGGCGGCTACGGCCAAAACGCCGCCACCAGTCAGAACTTCGGTCATGTTATGCGACATGTGCGATCACTCCGGCTGCCAGGCCTCGTAGTCCGTTCGCGCCACCGGATCGGGACGCCGGATCGAACCCGGTGGGGCATAAGCTGCGGGCGTTCCGGTCAGGTTCTCCTGATGCGGTTTTTCCCATGCCTTGTGCGTCAGGGGCGCCTTGGTGGGCGGTTCGGCCCAGGTGTGGTGAAGCCAGCCGTGCCACTCGGGAGCGACCCGGCTCGCCTCGGCTTCGCCGTTGAAGATAACCCAGCGGCGCTTGCCGTCGGCGGTCTGGAAGTACAGGTTGCCCTGGTTGTCTTCGCCGACCTTCTGCCCCTTGCGCCAGGTGTAGAGCTGCGTGCCCCAGGTTTGTCCGTTCCACCAGGTGACGGCACGGAGAAGCGAATTGGCAATACCCATGACGAGGCCCTTTTGCTGTTGCGTTCCGTATGCCCCAGTCCGAGGCCGAGATCCAGAGGCGGCGGGCGCGGAGCCGCTCCAAGGGAGTGACGCCGAATGCCCCTTGGATGCGCGCGGCGCTCAACCGCGCGGGACGCGGGCGGTGACCTCGATCTCGATCTTCATCTCGGGTTCTTGCAGCGCGGCCGAGATCATCATGGCAGCCGGGCGCGCAAGGGCGAATGCCTCGGACGTCACCGGCCAGCACTCGGGCCACAGCGCGGTGTCGGGCACGACATTGGTCACGCGGACCACGTCATTCAACGATGATCCCGCCTGCTTCAATGCGTTTTCAATGGTTTGAAGCGCGTTCCTGCACTGATCCACGATGCTGTCGGGCATAGTCATCGAGGTATAGTCATAACCCGTGGTGCCTGCGACGAAGACCCAGCCGTCGGCGAGGACAGCACGGGAATAACCAATGCGGGCCTCGAAGGGAGAGCCGGTCGAGATGTGCTTGACGGTCATGTAGTCTCCATGCCGGGCGATGGTTTGGGAGTCATTCTCTGGTCGGGTACGAACATTTCGCCGGGGTGGCAACGCACAGGTATTCGGCGGTCTGTACAGGGGGTCGAGGCAGCGACCGGGCTATCCGGCGCTGGCTGGCTCTTTCTTCGATTCCGCGTGGATCATCAAGGGCTTGGCCTCCGACGTCACGGCTTCTTCGTTCACCACGACTTCCTCGACGCTACTCAGCCCTGGAAGCTCGAACATCGTGTCGAGCAGGATCGCCTCCATGATCGAGCGCAGCCCGCGCGCGCCGGTCTTCCGTGCGATGGCGCGCTTGGCGATGGCCTTGAGCGCGTCGTCG
>CAZRNL010000362.1:0-714 GCA_964601395.1 uncultured Silicimonas sp.
GGCGCTGATCACGATCGAGGAAGGCGCCATCGGCGGCTTCGGCAGCCATGTGGCCCAGCTTCTGGCCGAGGAAGGCGTGTTCGACCAGGGGCTGAAGTTCCGCTCGATGGTCTTGCCCGACATCTTCATCGACCAGGCCAGCCCGCGCGACATGTACGACGTCGCGGCGATGAACGCCGAGCATATCGAGGCCAAGGTGCTGTCGGTGCTGGGCGTGGCGGATATCTCGAAACGGGCGTGACCGCAGGACGGTGGTGCTAGATCACCCAGAGGGTCGCAAGCGCCAGCACCGCGAACCACGCATAGCCAGCCAGAACGAACAACCCGTCACGGGCCATCATCCCGAAGGCGATAAGCGCCACGCCCACCGCGCAGACCGTGGTGAAGAACGGCAGCACTTCCAGGAACGGCCAGGTGATGACCACGGCCAGGATGATGATCAGCGGCAAGGGCCGGTGCACCAGCAGGCTTAACCGCGCTCGCGTGTGGCGGTCGATCAGCTTGGCGGGGGGGTCGGCCCAGGTCAGGCCCTCGCAGAAGCGCGACGCGGAGATCGAGCGCTTCGCGATCCATTCGGGTAGCCAGAGACACTGGCGGCCGAACGTCCATTGCACCACGATCAGCCCGATCACCACCGCTCCGATCGTCGGCGCGGTCGGAACGCCGGAAAGCGGCGTCACCATGATCAGGGAGACGACGAAAAGCAGGGTGGCG
>CAZRNL010000362.1:724-3513 GCA_964601395.1 uncultured Silicimonas sp.
GGAATCCTCGCCCGAGGCGGCCACGAGTTCGTGCACCGACACCTGATCGCTTCCCGCCGTTTTTCGTAACCGCGCCAGCAGGGTCTGGACTGGGCTCTATGAAAGTTCGGACCCGGACATGGTTACCCAACCTTTGCGGACCTTGCGGGTTCCCCCGCGCGTGCGGTCTGCCAGACCTTTATGCGCTGCAGGGTGAGGCCTCGTTATCGGATATCAAGCCGCTGTCATCGCTAGACCGCAGCGTTGGGCATAGTGGCTTGCGCAGAATTTGCTCGTCAACAAGGAACCTTCCGATGAAAACGCTTCGAATCACGACGCTTCTGATGATCGCCGCCCTTCTGACCGGCTGCGGCAACCTCTCTCCCGACCAGCGCTTCGGGGCTGGCGGGCTTGCCGGCGCCGCCGCCGGTCTGGCCGTCGCGGACGCGACAAAGTCGAACAGGACCGGCAAGATCATCGGCACGCTGGCCGGTGCCGCGATCGGCTCGACCGTCGCCGCGAATGCCGCGCCGCGCCAGTGCCGTTACTCCGACGGATCCTACGGCACCTGCTGACAAGGCGCCGCGCCTTCACCTAGACATCGATCCGGCCGGAACTCCCGGCCGGAACGGACAATCGGTCCCCCACGTCGCCGTCCCGCGCTTCGATACCCGCCAGCCGTGCGTCGATTGCCTCCAGCCGTCGCAGTATGTCCGCCCGGTGCTTCTCCGTCGCGGCAATGTCTTCCTCGGCGTGGGCGTCCTGCATCGAGTTCACGATCAGGCCGACGACAAGGTTCATCACCGCGAATGTGGTGACCAGGATGAACGGCACGAAGAAGCTCCAGGCATAGGGATAGGTCTCCATCACCGGACGGACAATTCCCATAGACCAGCTTTCCAGCGTCATGATCTGGAACAGGGAGTAGGCCGAAAGACCCAGAGTGCCGAACCATTCGGGAAAGCTCGCGCCGAACAGCTTGGTCGCCATGACTGCCGCAATGTAGAAGATCAACGCCATCAGCGCAAAGACCGAGGCCATGCCGGGCAGCGCGTTGAACAGCCCCTCGACCACGCGCCGCAAGCGCGGCACCGCCGACAAGAGCCGTAGCACCCTGAGAATCCGCAACGCCCGCAGCACCGAAAGACCCGCGCCTTCGGGCACGTAGGAAATGCTGACGACCGCCAGGTCGAAGATGTTCCAGCCATTGCGGAAGAACGCCGGTCCGCGCGCGACGAGTTTCGCCAGAAGCTCGACGGTGAATATTGCGAGGCAGACCATGTCCAGGAACAGGATCAGCGGCCCGGCCTTTGCCATCGCGGTTCCGGAGGTCTCCAGCCCGAGGATGAAAGCGTTGAAGACAATCACCGCTATGATGCCATACTGAACGTCGTTGCGGTCGAGAAATGTCCCTAGGCGGGTGCGGAATGTCATGCGGAACTCCCTTTCCGGGCGGAGGTAGGGTTCCGGTGCGACAGTAGCAAGCGGCTCAGACCGTTTCGGCGGCCAGAAGTGCGGGAAGACCGTCGCGATAGCTTGGAAAAAGCAGGTTTACGCCCAATTCGCTCTTGATCCGGTCGTTTCTGACACGTTTCGACTCCGCATAGAACGACCGCGCCATCGGCGACAGCTCGGCATCCTCGAAAGCGACCGCCTCGGGCACAGGCAGGCCCAGAAGTTCGGCGGCATGGGCGATGACGTCCTCAGGCGGCGCAGGGTCGTCGTCGCAGACGTTGTAGACGGCACCGGGGGCGGGATGCCGGATCGAGGCGGCGAGCACCCGTGCGATATCCTCCACATGTGTCCGGCTGAAAACCTGACCGTCCTTGATGATCCGCCGAGCGGTGCCGCGCCGCACCTTCTTGAAGGGTCCCCGACCCGGTCCATAGATCCCGGCCAGCCGGAATATGTGCAGCGGCAGTCCAAGCGCCTGCCAACCGGCCTCGGCCTCGACGCGCGCCCGCCCGCGTCGTGTCGTGGGCAGAAGGGCCGAAGTCTCGTCGACCCAACCGCCGTTCCGGTCGCCATAGACACCGGTCGTCGACAGATACCCAACCCATTCCAGGTTATCCGACGACTTCAGATCGTCGCCTGCTTCGGCCAGAACCGGATCGCCAGCTTCATCCGGAGCGACGGAACTCAGGACATGGCTCGCGCGGTGGAAGGGCAGGGAGTTGCCGGGCCAGAGCAGCGGCTCGACCCCCTCGGCCTCCAGCCGTGCCGCCTTGTCCTGCGACCGCGTGGTGCCGATCACCTTCCAGCCCTCCGGGATCAGCAGCCGCGCCAGCGCGCGCGCGGAATAACCGTGACCGATGGAGAGAAGAATCTTGCCCATGGCCTCAGCATGAACGCCCCTCGCATGTCGCCGCAAGTCGATTCCTCCGCCGCTTTCCTTGACGCCGGGGGTTGCAGGTTCCGCGCGTTCGGGGTCAATTCCGCAGATGGAGACACCGATCAAATCCTGGGCGGACTGCGCGCCGACGCTGGTGGCCGTCGCCGCCGGGCGCAAGCCCGCGGACCTGGTCATCCTTGGCGGGCGGCTGGTCAACGTCCAGTCGCGCGAGGTGCTGGACGGCTGGGAAATCGCGATTGCCGAGGGCCGTTTCGCCTATGTCGGCCCGGACGCCTCGCATTGCATCGGCGACGACACCGACGTGATCGACGCGGGCGAGCGCTTCGTCATCCCGGGCCTCTGCGACGGACACATGCACATCGAATCCGGCATGCTGACGCCCGCCGAATTCGCCGCCGCCGTCATCCCGCACGGCACCACCACGATGTTCACCGACCCGCACGAGATCGCCAACGTG
>CAZRNL010000363.1:0-3480 GCA_964601395.1 uncultured Silicimonas sp.
TCGGATCAGGCCGCCTACATCTTGTCGAAGGGCTGGGTATGCTCCTACAAGATACAGCCGGACGGGACGCGGCAGATCGTGGATTTCCAGGTGCCCGGGGATTTCCTGGGGTTGCGGAGCGTTCTCTTGCGCACCTCGGACCACAGCTTCGAACCCATCGTGGACATCAAGGCCGCAGAAGTGCTGACGAGCGACCTTCTGGAAGCGTTCGCGCGGACCCCTCGCCTGGCGACCGCAATTCTCTGGGCGGCGTCAAGGGACGAGGCGATGGTCGTGGAGCATCTCGTAGGGATCGGTCGGCGTGATGCGGACGCCCGGATGGCGCATTTTCTCCTGGAGTTGGCATCGCGCGTGGCGCTGGTGGGCATGGGAAGCAGGGAAGGGTACGACTGTCCTCTGACGCAATACCACCTCGCCGATGCCCTGGGTCTGAGTGCGGTTCACGTGAACCGGGTCCTGCGGCAGCTTCGCGAGAGCGGGCTCGTCACCTTCCGGGACGGTCATGTCACGATTCATGATCATGACCGTCTGGTGGACCTTGCCGAGTTCGATCCGGCCTATCTGGATCAGATCGGACCGCTCCTGAAATGAGAGGGCCGCCCTCCCTCGCTCGGCAGGCGGCCCCGGTGATCGCGTCAGACGTCGGAGTTCACGCGAGGGCGTGGGTCGCCGCGTCGAGTTCCTTGTTGGTCTCGGAGTTCGTTCTTCGACGTGTTCGCCTTTTCAGCTGCCTGGTAGTGCTTCAGCGCTGCGTCCTTCTTCGGACCAGCGGGCGCCTTGTCCCAGGCGGCCTTGACGGAGGTCATCTTCTCGGCTGTCTTGGTCTGTCAGGGGGTCATTGGGTTTGTCCTTTCTGGACGTTCCGAGAAGTTAAGAAGCACGCCGACAGACCGACCTTTTGGGGTTTGACACGCCCGGGTACTCGGGAAAATTCCCCACCAAATATTCGGCGGGAACATCTCACCTAGCCAATGTCAAGGCGCTGAGGCATTGACGCAGGTTAGTCCGGGTGACTGCTGCTTCCGATTTCTGTCGGCGGCCGAGGTGAGTATTGGTGCCGGCCGCAGGGCGACGCCCTGTACGCGGACGCCTGACCCGATTGACGCAGCGACAAGACCCGCCTCAGGTCTCCATCGTTTGCTGATGGGATATTCTCAACCATGTGTCTTCATCGTGAAGGTATGTGGAGGCGCAAAGTGCCTTGAAGATCGGCACATCGGATTTCTCCGCCGAGACACGATATGTGAGAATGGCGATGTCACCACACCGCGTTACTCTGCGCTCTGCCATCACGACGGACCTCCATCCAGTTCTCCGCGCCATGTGATCCCAGATCTGGTCACCCTGGAGGATGCCGGGAGGATAGGCAAAGACCATGACGGCGTTCGTCGAAGTCGTCGAACGCGCGCTATCCACGCCGCTGGTCCAGAAGCGTTCTTCCATGTCCCAGAGAACTTCTCGATCAGCCGGTGATACCGCACCTGCCTTGTGTGCCATATGATCGGGGAGCTTTGTGCGCGCTCCGGAAATGGTCATTCGCCGGACCCCGACGTACCGAAGAACAGCATTTGTACCAGGATGACGGCGAACGCCAGTATCGCCCAGATCGTGCCGCTGGACACCGCAGGTCCGTTGGCGGCCGTTGCGCCTGTCCGCGTAAAGGAACGGAGCGCCGGAGCCGCCGGGAGCAGCAGACTAAGTTGCTGCGCAACCGCTCCATGATCGCGTCCCAGCGCTGGCACGTCTCGAAATCTTGAAAGGAGCAGCCCAAGCCGCGCGCCCGCCGCCTCCCGACCCAGTTTGACGAGTTCCGTGGTCTCGTTCCAGGGATCGAGACCAAGTCGTGCAAGCGCGGAGAGAACCGTCACGACGTATCCATTGCGGTCCTCCCCGAGCGGCGCATAGAGAAAGCGTTCGAATTCGGGCGGGTGCGGGTTGAGAACATTGGGTTCGGCCATCGTCATTCCATTCCTTGGTTGCAGGAACGCAAATCGTCCCTGTTTCCCCCAAGGCTACGCGCAGGTCAGTTCCAGCGCGCTTACATAGGTCAGTGCTGGCGACTGTCCCCAGGGAGTTCGCAACCGGTTTGGTGCGGGGGACTATCATGTGTCAGCGCAAGCCGAACGATCCCGACGTACAAGAAGGGAAATCGTTCGACTGGTCAGGCCCGGAATCCAAGGGGCCCTCAACAGTGGTGAGCGACGGATCTGCCAACATCGCGGAGACCAGAGATGAACATGCGGTCGACCAGATCGACAGTGACGTTTTCGAACCCGTTCACCCTGTCGGGATACCCCGGCGACCTGCCTGCCGGCGACTACGAAGTCCTTGTCGAAGAAGAGCTCCTCCAGGGGCTGAGCTTCGAGGCTTACCGACGGACGGCGACCTACCTGACAGTGCGCGGCAAGGGCAGTCATGCGGGACGCACCGAGTTGCGGGCGATTTCCGACAGCGACTTGAAAGAGGCGCTGAGCCGAGACCAGGCAGCAACCGAGAAGAACGATCACAGAGATGCGGCGCTTTCCCCGCAGGAGGATAGTACATGAACACTCCCGAATGGCTCAAACCCGGCATTTATGGCGCGCTTATCGGCGCAGTCTTCGTCGGTGTCGTCGGATTCACATGGGGCGGCTGGGTGACCGGCGGAACCGCGAATGAAAGGGCGATGGCGATGTCACGAGACGATGTCGTCGCCTCCATGGTACCGGTGTGCCTCGACATGGCGCGGTCCGACCCGGGACGGGCGGAGAAGCTTGAAACGATCCGGGCCGCCTCGACATATCAGCGGCGGGATGCCGTCATGGCGGCAGGCTGGGCGACGGTTCCCGGAGCCGATGCCCCTGACCGGGACATTGCGCAAGCCTGTCTCGCTGCCCTCGAGCTTTGAGCGGCAACGAAATGGTTCACGCCACGTCATTCAGAGCGGAACAGTCCATGTTACACGCGGAAACCCCGCTGGCGACGCCTTCAGAGCCTACCGAACCCGGAAGACGAACGCTCGACAAGAAACCAAGGAGGCATCCGCTGGAACGGCTGTTTGCAAAGCTGGCTGTCGTCGCCGGTGTGATCGCGTCTTTGGCTTTTCCAGTGTTTGCGCAAGACGGGACCGGTCCGATTCCGCAGAACGCTCAAGCGCGTAGCTATGGCGAGGGATGGGTCTGCGATCTTGGTTACCGGGTGGAAGGCGCGGAATGCCTGGCACTCGAGATCCCTGAGAACGCCTACGCGACCGGCCGCTCCTATGGGACGGGTTGGGCTTGCCGCCGCGGATACGAAGGGGTCGGCGGGACATCTTGCAACCCGATCCCCGTGCCCGACAACGCCTATCTGCGGTCCTCAGGTTACGATTGGCAGTGCGACCGCGGGTACCGGCAGGAGCGCGAAACCTGCGTGCCGATCGTTCTGCCCGACCGCGCGTTTCTGACTGAAGACACCTCGGGATCGGGCTGGGCCTGCGATCGTGGTCATACTGCGGATGCT
>CAZRNL010000364.1:0-3476 GCA_964601395.1 uncultured Silicimonas sp.
ATCGACGAGGCCAGAACCGGCAGGGTGATGTGCCAGAGGTAATCGACGATCTTGCCGAAGAACGACAACTGATCCCAGTTGTCGGAGGTCAGGCCACGCAGCGGGAACCACTGGTAATACGAACCGCCCGCGAACAGCACGAGCAGCATGATGGCGAACAGGAACCCCGGAATCGCATAGGCCACGATGATCAATCCGCTTGTCCACGTATCGAACTTCGACCCGTCCTTCACAGCTTTCCGGATCCCCAGCGGAATCGATATCGCGTAGGCGATCAGCGTCGACCAAAGCCCCAGCGTGATCGAGACCGGCATCTTCTCCAGAACCAGGTCAACCACGCTGATCGACCGGAAATAGCTCTCGCCGAAATCCAGCCGCATGTAGTTCCAGAGCATGTTGAAGAAGCGCACATAGGCCGGCTTGTCGAAGCCGAATTCGCGCTCCAGCTCTTCGATGAACTCCTTGGGCAGGCCGCGCGCGCCGATATAGCCGGAATCCCCGCTGCCCTGGCTGATCTCGACATCACCGCCGCCACCCGAGATCGACTCGAACACATCGCCCGACCCTTCAAGCCGCGCGAGGATCTGCTCGATCGGTCCGCCGGGGACGAACTGGGTCAGGGTGAAGTTGATGAGCATGATCCCGAACAACGTCGGGATGATCAGCAGAAGCCGACGGAGGATATATGCGGCCATTGTCCTGTCTATCCGTCAGCGCAATGCGCCGACCGAGCGAAGCTCGGCCGCCTTGTCTGCGTTGTACCACCAGTAGTCCAGGTACCCCAATCCGAACTCGGGCAGGTTTTCGGGGTGTTCGTACATGTCGTAGTAGGCGACCCAGTTCTCCTGCAGCATCCAGATCGGAACCATGAAGTAGTCGTAGCGCATGATCCGGTCGATGGCGCGGATCACCGCCGACATCTCGTCATAGGTCTCGACTTCAAGAAGTTTCTTGGCCAGCGCGTCGACGACTTCGTTGCAATAACCGGCCGGGTTGAAGATGTCGTCGCGGTCTTCGCAGCCGTATTTCTGCTCCAGCCCCGAACCTTCGATCAGGCCACTGGAATATCCCGCGACCCGCATGTCGAAGTCGTTGGTCTGGCGGCGATTCTGGTACTGGCTCGGGTCTATCCGGTTATAGACCGCGTTGACGCCAAGCGCCTTCAGGTTCTCGATATAGGGCAGGAGGATGCGGTCGAAGCTCTGCGTGCTTTCCAGGAACTCCACGTCGAGTGTTCGCCCGGCCTCATTCCTCAGAAGCCCGTCGTTGCCAAGCGTGTAGCCGGCCTCGGCCATCAGTCCCACCGCGCGGCGCAGATTCCCCCGGTCCAGGGGGCGCTCGCCGCTCTCGTGCGGCAAGAAGGCCGGTTCGGTGAAGATCGCCTCGGGCAGCTTGTCGCGGTATTGCTCAAGTAGCGCCAGTTCCTCGCCTTCGGGCAGGCCCGCGGCCTTCAGCCGGTCGTTCTCCCAGAAACTCTCGCGCTGCTCGAACAACCCGTATTGCAGGTTCGTGTTGGTCCAGGTGAAATTGTAGACCAGCCCCAGCGCCAGCCGCAGGTTTCGGTCCTGGAACATGTCGCGCCGCATGTTGAACACGAAACCGGATGCGCCTGGCAGGGTGCCGTCGGGCAGCGTTTCCTTCTTGACCCAGCCCTTCTCGACGGCGGGAAAGTCATAGGACGTGGCCCAGTTGATCGAGGAGTTTTCCTGCCGGAAGGTATAGACCCCGGCCTTGAACGCCTCGAAGGCGGCCGAACTGTCGCCGAAGTATTCGACGCGGATCGCGTCGTAGTTGCCGCGTCCCTTCATGAACCAGTGATTGTTGCCCCAGTAATCGGGATTGCGCCGATAGACGATCTGGCGGCCCGGATCGGTACTGTCTACGACGTATTCGCCGGTGCCGGGACTGATCTCCAGCCGGCTTTCGTCAAGCCGCGCGCCGGTTTCCTCGTACCACTTCTTGGAAAAGGGCGAGAGCCCGCCGAACTGCGAGATCAGACCCTTGCGCGGGTAATCCTCGGCGAAGGTGAACTTGACCCGAAGCGGATCCAGCACCTCGACCGACTCGAGCATGATACTGACGCCCTGACGATACGACGGCGCGCCCTGTTCGAGCAGCAGTTCCAGCGTGAACTTCACGTCTTCCGCCGTCATCGGCGTGCCGTCCGAGAACGTCACGTCGTCACGCAGGTTGATGATCAGCCAGTCCTTGCTTTCCGGATACTCGATGGTGGTGCACAGGACGCAATAGGTCGAACCGACCTCGTCATCCGTGCTCTGCATGATGTCTTCATACCCGATGGTCGACAGAAGGCCCCAAGTGCCCTTGCTCGTCGCATAAGGGTTCATGCTGTCGAAGGTGCCGGTGGCCGCGATGCTGATCTCGCCGCCTTCGGGCGCATCGGGGTTCACATAGTCGAGGTGCGGAGCATCCGGGCCATACTTCAGTTCGTCGTACTCGTTGTACCCATGGGTCTCGATGATCGTCTCGTGGCTCTCCGCCCGCGCCAGGCCGGTTGTCGCCGCGAATGCGCCAATTCCAAGGATCAGGATGCCAGACAAGTGACCCAGGGAAGGGGGGGGCAGGGCGGCTGTTGCGGCGGGGCTCGGCATGGGCTCTTCCTCCGGTAGGGTGTCGGTGTCTTCGCGCAGCGTTCAACCTGTAGCTAAGAAGCCATTTGTCGAATGTTCAAGAGCGGATTCGCTGAACAAACGGTGAAGTGAGAGTGCGCAGAAAAAAGGCCGGGCGCAACGCGCCCGGCCTTCTGAAGCTGTCCTAAGCCCGTTCCTATCCGTCCAGGCCGTCAAGCCAGGCGATCAGGTTCGCGCGATCTTCAACGGATTTCATGCCCGCGTAGCTCATCTTGGTGCCGGGCGCAAAGGACCGGGGGTTCTCCAGGAACGCGCTCAGATTTTCCGGTGTCCAGACATCGGCCACCACTTCCAGCGCACCGGAATAGGCGTAGCCATCGACCGCATCCACCGGGCGCCCGACGATACCGTAAAGGTGCGGGCCGGTACCGTTCGCGCCGTCCTCGATCTTGTGGCAGGCCTGGCACTGACGGAACAGTCTCTCGCCGGCAGCCGCATCAGCCGAAGCGTAGACTTCCTCGAATGGAACGGCCGCTTCCTCTGCTCCGCCATCGGTGTCGCCACCTTCGACGGGAATGGTATAGGCCTGATGGTGTTCTCCATCGTGGCTCGCGGCCGGATGGTAGATGAATTCGGCGAGAAATCCGCCCAGAAGAAAGACAAGGAACGACCCGCACAGGCCGCCTACAATCTTTGTCATGGTCATAGTGTCGAACATGTCGCGTCCAGTTCCTTCGGTTCTTCGGGGCTATCTACCCGCTTCCATTAGCGGTCTTCAAGAGATAAGAGCCGCGACGAAACGCCCTTTTTGCCGCAGAGACCCCCATGACCGGACGTATCGCCTTCCAGGGAGAACCCGGCGCCTATTCCCATCAGGCCTGCCGC
>CAZRNL010000365.1:0-3470 GCA_964601395.1 uncultured Silicimonas sp.
CAGCCGCATCACCATCGTGACCAAGGGCACGCCGAGCGTGATCGAGCAGATCAAGGCCCAGCTTGGGCGGATCGTACCCGTCCACGAAGTCCATGACCTGACGGTCGAAGGTCCTTCGGTGGAACGCGAACTGGGGCTTTTCAAGGTGGCGGGCACCGGCGACAAGCGCGTCGAAGCCCTGAGGCTGGCCGACATCTTCCGCGCCAACGTGGTGGATTCGACCCTGGAAAGCTTTGTGTTCGAGATCACGGGAAGTCCCGAAAAGATCGACGCCTTCGCCGAGCTTATGCGTCCGCTCGGGTTGGCCGAGATGGCGCGCACCGGCGTTGCCGCCCTTGCCAGAGGCGAGATGCACGGCTGATCTCGTCTTCTTGCCTGTCGAACCGGCACGGAACCGAAACCGCTGTAGCTGTCCTGCAAGAAGAAACCGCCGGTCAGGGATGACCGGCGGTACTTGTTGACGTGGTCACGGGTTACCGGTTCTTGCCGAGAACTTCGATCGCATCCAGGTCGTACAGTTCGTTGAAGGACACGCGGTTGTCGCGGTTCTTGTCGATCCAACGGAAGTCATTCTCGCTCAGACGCGGATAATGCGCCTGAAGCTCGGAGAGGCTGGCGAAGCCCGAACCATCTGCGTCGACGCTATCGAGGGACACCAGGATGCTTGAACCACTGTCGTAGCGGCTGATGACCGACTGCGCATTGGCGCTGTAAAGCTCGACCGCGCTCAGGCGATTGTCGCGGTTGATGTCGATCTGGTCGAAGTCGATCGCGGTGAGACCGGGATAGGCCAGCCTCAATTCTGCTTCCGAGACGAAGCGGCCACCGGAAATCGAGACCGTGTCGCGAACCGCCGTGCCGCCCGTTCCGCGCTTCAGGATGCCCTGTGCACCGGGAGCCTGAACTTCGGTCGCGCTCAGACGCCCGTCGCGGTTCGTGTCGAGATCGCGGAAATCGCTTCTGCCGATCTTCGGGTTCACTGCCGTGACTTCGGCGAAAGAGGCGAAGCGATCGCCGTTGCTGTCGAATTGGCCGATCGAGGACGCCGAGGCGACGGTGGCGGTCAGCGCCGTGGCTGCAATGGCTAGTGCGAGGGTCTTCATCTCTAGTATCCTTTGATGTGGTGCCCCGCGTGGGGGCGTTTGAGTTTCAAGTTCGTTTCAGTTCCAGGGAGTGGCGGCGTTTTCTCTGCCGTCCATGACAGTCGATTTGGGTACGAAATTTGCAGTTGAAACCCATGAAATCGCACAATCGCCTGTGCGATTTTGCTTTTTTATCGTTTTATTTCAATACTTTCATCCGTTCGGGAGCTGTCGCGATCCTGCGTGAGCTTCCGCCCTTGCGCAGAAACGAAAACGGCCGCCGCTTATCGCGGCGGCCGTTCGTTCGCGGCTCAGAGGCGGGGTGTGGTGCTAGTCGCCGCGACGGGGGGAAAGGACAGGGCCATCGATCCGCAGAAGCTCGACGAAAGTGATGCGGCCATCGGAATTGGCGTCGATGGTTTCAAACCGGACCTGCGGCAATTCCGGAATGGACGCGAAGGGCGCGTTCTTCGCCTCGGCCCGGCCGACGCCTGTATGGCCGGAGACGTTTGGCTCCGACGACTGGGCCGACAATGACGAGCCAGCGGACACCGCAAGGGCAACGGAAAGTATGGCAATGAGGTTGACGGTGAGTTTCATGACCTTGAGCCTGCTGTCGGTTCGGACCGGAATGTCCTGTGATTGACAGATGGGAGGACGGGCCTGAAACGCCAAGGGGGCGAAACTGCACATTAAGTTGAGCGATTTTGCATGACGTGATTCTAACGGATCACCACATCGCGGCCCATCCGCGAAAACGGACCGGAAAAGCAAGAAGGGCCGCCGGTATCCGGCGGCCCATTATTGTCTCAGGTCAGATCACGAGGCATACCGCGATACGATGATCTGCGCATCGGGCTCATACAGCTCGTTCGCGCTGATCCGATTGTCGCAATTCAGGTCGATGTTGTCGAAGCTCTCCCGATCGAGCCCGGGAAAGGCGGTGGCCATCTCGTCGAAATCGGCGAACCCGTCGCCGTCAGCGTCGATCTCCGCGATATCCATGACAGTCCCGGTCTGGTAACGCGCGACGACGTCCTGCGCCTCGGTCGCGTAGATCTCTTCGTAGGTGACGCGATTGTCGTCGTTTTCGTCAATGGTGTCGAAATCCAGCTCCGTGAATTCCGGGTAGCCGCGCCGCATGTCCTCGATCGAGATGAACCCGTCTGAGTCCGCGTCCAGCACGACGACCGGGCCGGGGCGCTCCATCGGTGCAGCCTCAAGTCGGCCAAGGATATTCTGAGCCTCGGTGGTGAGGATCTCTTCGGGGCTGACCCTGTTGTCGCCGTTCGTGTCCATATCGCGGAAGAAGCTGACGCTCAGGTCAGGGTAGATTGCCCTGATCTCTTCAATCGAGGCAAAGCCGTTCCCGTCGAGGTCGACTGCCGCGATATCGGTCGCGGCGACTGCTGCACCGGCGGTCAGGGTGATGAGTGCTGTGGTGGTTGTCATAAGGCGTTTCATTGATGAACTCCTTCTGTGGTGTGACTATGGCTCGCGGTGTGTCCGCTTGCCTTTCACCTTCACAATGCAAAGCCCCCCACCTTTCGTTCCAAGAAAGTCCGACCATGGGCACACATTCGCGTGTGCGCTCCTGCACGGGAAGACGGGACCCAGAGCGCCCACTTGTTATTCGCGGATGAAGACGCGGTTATCTGTATGGTTGCAAAGGGTCATCCAGAAAGAAGAAGGGGGTCCCGAAGGACCCCCAGTCTCGCTGATCAGGCTCACTCTTTTGTACCGCCCGGTTTCTGCCTGCGGCCTGACCCGCGTCCAGTGGCGAGCGCACCCGCCCCGTGTCTTGTTTGGTGAGGCGGTTGCCCGCCCCAGCACTTCAATCTTCTCAGCTACACCCCGACGTCGCGCCGCAGGTGTTGCACTTCATGCAGGTGCCGTTGCGCACCAGCGTGTAGTTTCCGCAATCTCCGCAAGGGTCGCCCTCGTAGCCCTGCATCTTGGCCTTGGTGCGGGCGTCGAGCTGGATCGTCCCCGTGGCGATCGCTGTTTCGGCGACCATCATGGTGCCGATCTCGGGCACCAGCGCCTGCAAGGCGGCGGACGGGTCGGGCGAGACTGCAAGCGCGGTAGCCCCTGCTCCGCCCTGCACCACGAACAAATCCTGTGGCACCCGCCCTCTGGTATAGCCCGCCGATGCCACCTTGCGGATCACGTCGAAGGCGCTGCTTCCCGCGCTTTCCGGCACTTCCTTGAAGTTGCGCTTGCCCTCGTCTTCGCCCCGGCCGATCTCGTCGAATGTCATGCCGTCCGGCTTGACGTGCGCCAGATCGGTGCGGTCGAGGTAGGACACGGCCAGTTCGCGGAAGATATAGTCCAGGATCGAGGTCGCGTTCTTGATCGTCTCGTTGCCCTGCACCATGCCCGACGGCT
>CAZRNL010000366.1:0-3463 GCA_964601395.1 uncultured Silicimonas sp.
ATCCGGCTTACAGGCCATCCGCGCTTTTCATATTAGGCGAAGACGCTGTTACACTGAGCCAATAGAAATGGAATCATCCGGCAGCCTTTTCGGACGCCAGCATAGAGGGAGACTATTACATGAGCTTCGTTAAAGCCCTTGCAACACTGGCTGTCGGCTTCGCCGCAGCAAAGGGATATGACAAATACAAGGACATGGGCGGCATGGCTGGTGTCCAGAAGGCGGTACAGGACAATCCCGCGCTTGCCAATTTGCAGGACCAGACCGTGCAGATGATGGAAAAGATGGGCATGCCTACCGATCAGCTCAAGCGCATGGCCGGTCAGGTCGCAGAACAGGCTGGGGTGGCACAGCAATCGGCGATGGCGGGACTTGGGGGTCTCATGACGGCGCTGGGCGGCGGCATGGCTGCCGGTGGCGCGCAGGCAGGCTCGATGATCGACGCCATGACGGGAACGACCGCGGCCACCGACACCATGGAAGAGAACGCCAAGCTGATGATCCGCGCGATGATCCAGGCGGCCAAATCCGATGGCCAGGTCGATTCCGACGAGCAGGCGCGAATCATGGAGCATATCGGTGATCTGGGGAAAACCGAACGTGCGTTCATCGAAGCCGAGCTTGCTGCACCCGTCGATCCGGCAGCTCTTGCGGCCGACGCCTCGGACCAGATGAAAGCGCAGGTCTATGCCACTTCGCTGATGGCCATTCGTGTTGATACGGTGTCGGAAGCGACCTACCTGCAGGAACTGGCCGATGCTCTAGGGCTTTCGGCAGAGGCGCGTGCACGTATTCACAAGAGCATGGGCGTCGCCTGAGGTCTGGAAATGCGCTTGACTTGACTGTGAGGCCCGGTAAAAGCCGGGCTTCAGGATTTCGGGCCGGGACCGGTGGGTTCAGGGCCAAGCAGGAGACGAGACATGGCGAAACCGACGACGATCAAGATTCGTCTGAACTCGACCGCGGACACAGGCCATTTCTACGTGACCAAGAAGAACGCGCGCACGATGACCGAGAAGATGGTCGTCAAGAAATACGACCCGGTTGTGCGCAAGCACGTCGAGTACAAGGAAGGCAAGATCAAGTAGGATCTTGCCGGATGTGATTGAATGGGGCCGCGTTCGACACGCGGCCTTTTTCGTTTCAGTCCATGCGATAGGGCGTATCTGCGGGAGCGCCTTCCAGATCGGTATACGACCTTTCGCCCGTGCGCCGATCAAAGGATAGAACGCGATCATTGTCGGAATAGGTGACCGTATCGGCAGGTCCGCGCGTTCCGATCACCAGATAGCGCGCGGGCGCATTCGATACGTTCTCGAGGCAATGTGCCCTGGCGACGCCCGCGCGGAACGTGGCGCATTCTCCGGGGTGCAGCGGCGTGACAGTATCGCCCTCGTGAACCAGGGCAACTCCCTCGAGCATGAAAACCATTTCATCCTCGTTTGCATGCCAATGCTTTATCGACGTTCTTGATCCGGGAGGAAGGATCTCGAGAAAGGCGCCGAATTGCGTAAGACCGCCGGCGTCACTGAACAAGAGCGCCTCAAATGGGCCGCAGGGATTTCCGGCGCCGTCCGAAGTATCGCGCGGGACGTTCTCAGGTCGGTGGATTGGCATGTTGATCCTTGTCCGATGAACATTTGCTGTAAGTATTCGGCCGGAATGCCCAGTTCTTCACTATGTCCGATCACTTGACCATACGCGAGACCAGTCTCACCGATCTTGCCGAGATCGACTCCCTGTTCCGCAGTTCTTATCCGGCTCTACTGAAGGAACACTATCCGCCCTCGATCCTTGTCACCGCGATTCCGCTGATCGCGAAGGCCAATCCCCGGTTGCTCGCATCGGGAAACTATTTTGCCGTGATCGACAGCGCTGGCAGAATCGTGGGCGCAGGCGGGTGGAGCGGGACGGATCCGCGCATCCAACGAAGTGGAGCGCCGACGACCGGACATGTCCGCCACGTCGTGACTGAACATCGCCGCGTACGCGAGGGAATTGGGCGCGCTTTGATGGGGCATGTATTTGATCACGCGCGTGCGGCAGGAGTTCTGCGACTGGACTGCCTGTCGACGCTGGCCGCCGTACCTTTCTACACCGCTTGCGGTTTCGAAACGGTCGGGCCGGTCTCGATCGCCCTCAAACCCGGTATCGAGTTTCCCGCGCTCCATATGCAGCGGTCATTGTAGGTCATGCGTTTGGTGCGGTTAAGTGGCTTAGCCGAAGTATTGATCTTCTTTTCAGGAGGCGACCCTGTCGAACTCCAGTGCGATCGTGACGCCACTGTCAGTTGACGTGACGTTGAGCGCACATTGAAGGTCGGAGGTGATGACGCGCGCAATCTGCATGCCCAGTCCGCCATTGTCGGGTTTGACATCCTCGCCAAACCCGACTCCGTCGTCGGTGCATTCCAGCCGTATCGCCTGCCCATCCCGTGCATGACCTATCGTTATGCCGACCCTTCCCGGCCGCCCGTCCGGGAAGGCATGCTTGATCGAGTTCGCCACGAATTCGTTGACCAGCGTTCCGACAGCCACCGCCTGCTGCGAGGATACCTCGATCGGTTCAAGATCGAGATCGAAGTCGATATTCTTGGGTGCCATGGCCGAAAAATGATCGGCGAGGTTACGAAGATATCTTTGCAGGTCGATGTTGAAGCCGGCGTCGGTGTGGTACAATTGCTCATGAACCGTCGCAACCGCCTCGATCCGGGATAGGACTGTCGTCAGGGCGGCGTTCGTCTCTTCCGAGGTCGCTTGACGGGTTTGCAGGCGGATCAGTGACGCCAGCGCCAGAAGCGAATTTTTCACCCGGTGGTCGACTTCCTGCCGCAAGAGGTAGTTTACCTTGAGCGCTCGTCGCATTTCCAGCTGGGTCATGACTTGATTGGCCAGAACCTTGATCGTATCGCGCTGAAGAGGCGTCAGCGTGCGGGGCTCGTAATCCAGAACGCAGAGTGTGCCCAGCGGCAACCCGTCAGGCGTCTTCAGGATCGCGCCAGCATAAAACCGAAGACCGGGATCACCGCAACATAGTGGATTGTCCACCATGCGAGGGTCTTCCAGCGTGTCGTGGATTTCGACGAAATCCTCTTCAAGGATGGCATGTGAGCACAGCGATGTCGCCAGCGGTGTCTCACGCGTACCCAGTCCTGTTTCCGCCTTGAACCATTGGCGCGAAGTATCAATGAAATTTACGATCGAAATCGAAGCGCCGCAGATTCTGGATGCCAGCTTGACGACATCGTCAAAGTCCTTTTCCCGATCGGTGTCGAGTATCTCGTAAGCATGAAGCGCACGAATGCGTTCGGCCTGGCGAGGGTGGGGAAGCGCTTCCATAAGAACGGCTTTCGACTGGAATTCACGCGTCACGCTAACGGCATTTCTCGGTCTGGTTAAGAGGTCCGAATGCGCTTTGGCTGGTCTTTGCCGGCCAGTGACCCAAGGTCACAGGATGATCGAAC
>CAZRNL010000367.1:0-569 GCA_964601395.1 uncultured Silicimonas sp.
GGGTTCGAATGGCGGCTTGCGGGCTGTTCCATGTGCCTGGCGATGAACCCCGATCAGCTTGCGCCCGAAGAGCGCTGTGCCTCGACCTCGAACCGGAACTTCGAAGGGCGGCAGGGGTACAAGGGACGAACGCACCTGATGTCGCCCGCCATGGCGGCCGCCGCCGCAATCACAGGTCACCTGACCGACGTTCGGGAGCTGATGTAATGGACAAGTTCACCACCCTCACCGGGATTGCAGCACCCATGCCGCTGGTCAACATCGACACGGACATGATCATTCCCAAGCAGTTCCTGAAGACGATCAAGCGGACCGGCCTTGGGGCCAACCTGTTCGACGAGATGCGGTTCGACCGGGACGGCAACGAGGTCTCGGATTTCGTGCTGAACAAGCCCGCCTACCGGGACGCCGAGATCATTGTCGCAGGCGACAACTTCGGCTGCGGATCAAGCCGCGAGCACGCGCCCTGGGCGTTGCTGGACTTCGGCATCCGCTGCGTGATCTCGACCAGCTTCGCCGATATCTTCTACAGCAACTGCTTCAAGAACGGCATCCTTCCGGTCGTGCTG
>CAZRNL010000367.1:579-3463 GCA_964601395.1 uncultured Silicimonas sp.
ACGCCGCTTGACGAACAGGTGCTGGTACAGGTCGGACCGCAGCAGAACGGCATCCTTCCGGTCGTGCTGCCGAAAGAGCAGGTGGACGCGCTGATGAAGGACACCGAGCGGGGCGCCAACGCGCGCGTGACAGTCGATCTGGAGGCGCAAACCGTCACGTCGTCGGACGGCGAGGTCTATGCATTCGAGGTCGATGCCTTCAAGAAGCACTGTCTTCTGAATGGTCTGGACGATATCGGACTGACGCTGGAGAGCGCCGCACCGGCAATCGAGGCATACGAGGCAAAGGCGGCACAGTCTCGGCCCTGGGTGTGAGTCAGGTCACAGACACAAGATGTGGGGCCAATCTTCGGATTGGCCCTTTTTTGTTTCATATTTGATGCATTGTCGCACCAATCCCACCACGAAATCGCCCAGAAATTCATTCAGTTTTCAGAGGTTCTTGCTGGAATGTCTGAAAGAAGGCAAAAATTGGGCAAAACTATGGCAAGCCGTCGAACAAGGCGGACAGAGGCAGAAACGCGGTGCGCATCGTCGTGTCGTGAAAAGGGGCAGGTGCAGTGATTTCCCGTCTGACCGGCGCGGCGTTTCGCGCGTTCCTGATCGTCATTCTGATTGTGGCGCCTTCGATGTTGCTGCCGGGGACGACGCCGGACGCGGCCCAGATCGTCATGCTCGTGGCCATTTTCGGGGCCGGTCTGACTTTCTTCGAATATGCCTCCGCCTATCCCGGACTGGTCGAGTTTCGCGACGCGCCACCGTTCAATCGCATTCGCTTCGGATCGTTGTTCGTGACGGTCGTTTCGCTGTCGCTTCTGTTGCAGAACAGCCTGGCGCCAACGGCGGTGTCGCTGTTCGTCGGCGAGGTCGGATCCCTTGTCGGCCGGGTCATAGATTTTCCCTACTCGCCGGTCAGGCTCGTGGTTCTGATGCTTCCCGCCGACGCCTCGGTCGAGCATATCCGGTTGGTGCGCGACACCGCCGGGATCGCCTATTTCGTTTCCCTGCTGACCCTGGCGATTTTCGTTATTCTCCAGCGGGTCCGGCGCTGGCCGACCCGACACGGCACCTTCAACGTCTGGGTCAACCTTCCGACTTTCGATCCGACCGCCGGCGGTGATGTGGTCGAACGGCTGGAACGCGACGCACGCTTTAACATTGCGTTAGGCTTTTTGCTGCCATTCCTGACACCGGCGGTCATTAAGTCGGCGACGTCGCTGTTCGGCTCGGTCACACTTGAAAACCCGCACACTCTTATCTGGACGGTTGCGGCGTGGGCATTTCTTCCGGCATCTCTTTTCATGCGCGGCATCGCCATGGGGCGGATCGCGGCGATGATCACCGAGAAGCGCAAGATGTCCAGCCAGGCCGCAGAAAACGCGGGGCTCTTGCCGGTCTGATCCTGCTGATCGGCCTGGTCGCACCGCTGCCGGCGTCCGGCGAGGGCCTGCGGATCGCGTTCTTTCACACCGAACTGGCGCGCGACGGTCCGGGGCTCCTGCTCCGCGATATCCTTTCGGGTGACGATCCGCAGGTCGGTGCCGTGATCCGGATCGTTCAAGCCGTCGCACCGGATGTCCTGGTGCTGGCCGGAGTGGACTGGGATCTGGAAGGCCATGCCCTGACCAGTCTGGGCGATGCGATCGGCGGCTATCCGCATCGTTTCGCGGCCCGTCCCAATCGCAGCGTCCTGGGCGACCGGGACCTGAACCGGGACCGACGCTTCGGGACGCCCGACGATGCCCAGGGCTATGCCGAGTTTCCCGGCCAGGACGGTCTGGCGGTTCTGTCGAAATATCCGCTGGAGACGGGCGAGCTTCGGGACTTTACCGCGCTGCGCTGGTCCGAGTTGCCGGATGCGATGCCGCCACCCGACACCGACGCCGACCAGCGACTGAGCACGACGGCGCACTGGGACTTGCCGGTCATATTGCCGGATGACGGCAGGCTGCACCTGCTGGTCTGGCACGCGACACCGCCCGTCTTCGATGGGCCCGAGGACCGGAACGGCCGCCGCAATCACGACGAGACCGCGTTCTGGCTCAGGTATCTTGAGGGCTCTTTCGGGACGCCTCCACGGGACTTCGTGATGCTTGGAGCAGCCAACATGGACCCGCATGACAGTGAGGGTCGGCCCGAGGCTTTGATTGCACTGTTGCGCCACCCTCTTGTTCACGATCCGAAACCGTCAAGCGAAGGTGGACGTTCGGCGCCTCAGGATGGGGTAAACCTGCGCCACCGGGGCGACCCGGCGCTGGACACGACCGACTGGCCGGACGGGTCCGGCAAGCCGGGGAACATGCGTGTCGACTACGTGCTGCCCTCGGCGACGTTGCAGGTTCTGGACGCGGGCGTGTTCTGGCCCGCACCGGATGCGCCATTCCGGGACGACGCCGAGACGGCCTCGCGCCACCGACTGGTCTGGATCGACATCGCTCTCGACCTGGTCCGGGCCGACGTGGATCCTGTCGAGGCCGGAGGCACTGAAACGGGAGAAGGTGCGGTCGGACCCGGTCCCTTCGGGGCGGTCCTGTCCAAGGGGCTTCTTGACGCGCCGTGAGGCGCGCGATAGGCGGCATCCGGACGTCAGAACCCGGAGATCTGCAAATGACCAATCCATCGCTTCTCATCCTTCCCGGCGACGGCATCGGCCCCGAGGTGATGGCCGAGGTTCGCAAGGTCATCGACTGGTACGGCGCCAAACGCGGCATGGTCTTCGATGTGACCGAGGATCTTGTCGGTGGCTGCGCCTACGACGCCCACGGCACGCCGCTGACGGACGCCACGATGGCCAAGGCCCAGGAAGTCGACGCGGTGCTTCTGGGTGCGGTCGGCGGACCGAAGTACGACAAGCTGGACTTCAGCGTGAAGCCCGAGCGCGGTC
>CAZRNL010000368.1:0-3463 GCA_964601395.1 uncultured Silicimonas sp.
CGGCTCCCACCACCGTCATCGGCAGCCGTCCGCCCGTGCGCCCATAGGTCCGCGCCCCGAACAACGCCATCGGATCGGTCACCCGCCCCATTGGCCGGGACCGCAGCGACGCGTCGCCCGTGAAGGTTGCCGTTATCGGCGTCGTGGCCATCGCGCCCACGATCAACCTGACGCCGGTGCCGGCATTGCCGCAGTCGATCACGTCCTCGGGTTCGCCGAACCCGCCTGTGCCCACACCGTGCACATGCCATTCGCCCGTCTCATCGCGCGCCACATCGGCTCCGAAAGCCCGCATCGCGGCGGCGGTCGCCAGAACATCCTCGCCCTCCAGAAGCCCACGCACCCGCGTTTCGCCTACGGCCAGTGCGCCAAGGATCAGCGACCGGTGGCTGATCGACTTGTCTCCCGGCACATGCGCTTCGCCTTTCAACGGCGCGGCCCTGTGCGAAATCATCGGCTGTGGTTCACCATGCCCGGACATCTGGATTCCTTCCCTGTTCCGCCGATCTGTTAGCGCAGGGTTGGATCATCGTCCATGACCGTTCATCTTGCCCCAAATACGCAATTCCGACGTCTCACACCTTCCGGAAGGTCAGGTAATGCGGCACCCGGGCTTCGCGCAGCGCCTTGCGCTCGTAGCGGGTGCTGATCCAGTCTTCCCAAGGGTTCCGCCAGTCCTCCGCCCTCTCGGCCAGCCACTCGAACCCCGCCTTCGGGACTTCTTCGAGGGCCTGCCGCACATAATCGGGAATGTCGGTCGCAATCCGAAACTCCGCGCCGGGGGACAGCACGCGGTGCAGCGGCGCCAGATGCTCGATCGTCACGAAACGGCGGCGATGGTGCCGCTTCTTCGGCCAGGGGTCGGGATAGAGCAAAAAGGCTTTTGCCACCGACCCTTCCGGCAACACGTCCATCAGATCCCGCGCGTCGCCCGGATGCACGCGGATATTACCGGCTCCTGCCTTCCGGATCTTGCCCAGAAGCATCGCGACACCGTTGATGTAGGGCTCGGCTCCGACGATGCCGACTTCGGGATTGGCCACCGCCTGATGCACCATGTGCTCGCCCCCCCCGAAGCCGACCTCCAGCCAGACCGGTTTGCCATCGAAGAGCGCAGCAAGGTCGAGCGGAGTGCGGTCGGGGTTTTCCTCCCAGCCAATACCCTCAAGCCCGATCTCTTCCAGATCCTCCATGTAAGCCTTCTGGCTGTCACGAAGTCCCTTGCCGTGCAGACGGCCGTAGAAATTGCGCCAGGGTGCGCCGGTGGGTGATTTTCGTTCCATGGCCCGCGGAGTGACAAGTCGGAGGCGTCACGTCAAGCCTTGCCAAATCACTTCCGCCGCGCGTAGGAACGAAGCATGAACTCAGTGGACCTGATCTTTGCCGGCGAACGGCTGACCGCGCTGCCCTCGGGTGCACTCCATTGGACCGATGCGGCGCTGCTCGTGGTCTCGGACCTTCACCTTGGAAAGTCCGAGCGGATCGCCAGAAAGGGCGGCGCGCTGCTGCCTCCCTACGAGACGACCGAGACGCTGGACCGGCTGTCGCAGGATCTTTCGGCCACTGGTTCGCGATCCGTGATTTGCCTAGGAGACAGTTTCGACGACTTGGCCGCCGGGACTGCCCTCGACGACGCAAACCGCGACACGATCCGCCGTCTTCAGGCCGGTCGACGATGGCTTTGGATCGAGGGCAACCATGATCCGGGACCGCTGGATCTTGGCGGCACGCACCTGGCCGAGGCGCGGTTCGGTCCTCTTACTTTCAGGCACATCGCCAAGGCGGAAGCGACACCTGGAGAGATTTCCGGTCACTATCATCCAAAGGCCCGAATCCGTTCGACCCGCAGACCCTGTTTCATGGTCGATGCGCGGCGCATGATCCTGCCCGCCTATGGGTGCTACACCGGCGGTCTTGACTGGACGACGCCGATGCTTCGTGCGTTGTTCGAAGAGAAGGCGATCGCTTATCTGACCGGCCCTTCCGTCACCGCCGTACCCGTCCCGAGGGCCGCATGAACCTCACTCACGAGATCGAAGCCAAGGTCCGCGCCTCCTTCGCGCGCCAGTCGATGATGGTGACACTTGGCGCGGTCCTCCTCGATCTCGGCCATGGCACCGCCCGCATAGCCGCACCGATCCTGCCCGGCAGCCGCCAGCAGCAGGACGCCGGTCATGCCGCGCTGACCTTCGCCATTGGCGACTCCGCCGCTGGCTACGCCGCGTTGACGATGTTCGGTGAAGAAGACGAGATCATGACGGTCGAGATGAAGATCAACCTTCTCCGCCCCGCCCTTGGCGACCGCCTGATCGCCGAAGGCCGCGTCATCAAGCCCGGTCGCCGGATCACCGTCGTCGCCGCCGAGGTGTTCGCCGAAGCGAACGGCAGCCGCAAACAGATAGCGCTTCTTCAGGGCACGATGATCCCCGTCGGCACGGGCTGACTCGGAATTCCGCTCAAGTCTTCGCGACTTTCCGTGCGACAACTGCCCCGATGGGGGTCCCGTCATTCGCACGCTTCAGTCTACGCGTAGTCACCTTCGCCGCCCAACCCGACTTCCTACCTCGAGTTATTAACAAAATCGTTATATAAAAGAATTGTTATGCAGATCGATTCCGCCTTCGCAGCCCTTGCCGACCCCACCCGCCTCGCCATCGTCGCGCGGCTGGCCGAGGAAGGCGAGGTCGACGCGACAGAACTCGCACGACCTTTCTCACTGACCCAACCCGCCGTCTCGCGCCACATCAAGGTGCTGGAAGAGGCAGGGTGGATCACGCGCCGCCGCGTCGGCACAAGGCGGCCTGTTCGTCTGGACCCTGGCCGTCTGGACGAGATCATCGTCTGGACCGGCCGACTCCGCGCCGCGCTCCAGGCCAATTATGCCCGCCTCGACAGGCTTTTAGCCGAAAAGGAATGAAGATGCCCCACTTGACCGTGAAGAAAGTCGGCGAGACCGAACTCGTTGTGACCCGCCGCTTCTCGGCACCGCCCGCCCGCATTTACTCTGCGCACACCGATTCCGATCTGCTGCAGCGCTGGCTTCTGGGTCCGGACGGCTGGACCATGCCCGAATGCATAAGCGATCCCCGCCCCGGCGGACGCATCCGCTTCACATGGCAGAAGGACGAACAATCCTTCTCGCTCAACGGGGAGTATATCGAACTCGACCCGCCGCATCGCACCGTCCACAGCGAGGCCTTCGAAAGCGATCCTCCGATGGACCCCACGCTGGTGACGACGCATTTTCATCCCGACGGCGACGGCACGCTCCTCGAGATGACCATCCGCTACTCTTCCGCCGAGGCGCGCGAGGCGGCACTCGCCACCGGCATGACCGACGGAATGGAGACAAGCTACGCCCGGCTGGAAGAGACGATCTGACGAGGCTGCCTGACGGGTACCGCGCGCTGATCCGTCAGTCGCCGGAGGCCGGCTTGGCGTCATCTTCCAAATCGACCTTGTT
>CAZRNL010000369.1:0-3454 GCA_964601395.1 uncultured Silicimonas sp.
CGATATAGCCGCGCGAGAGCTCCTCGGAGACGACGCACATCGACGCCTTGGACAGGCCGAAGCCGCCGTATTCCTCGGGGATGGTCAGGCCGAAGACGCCCATTTCGGCCATCTCGTCGATGATCTCCATCGGGATCAGTTCGTCCTTGAGGTGCCAGTCATGGGCGTCTGGTTCCACGCGGTCCTTCGCGAAGCGGCGGAACTGCTCGCGGATCATCTCCAGCTCGTCCGCCAGCCCGGTCGCGCCGAAGGTGGTGTCGGCGGTGCGGTCGCGCATCAGGGCGACAAGGCGCAGACGCGCGGCCTCGGTGTTGCCGGACCGGGTCAGGGTCATGACGGCGGGCGCCATCAGCGCGCGCTGGTCGTCCTGCGAAAGACCCATGTCCTGCGGGCGCACGATCTCGCCCTGGCTCATCGGGATGCCGCCGTAAATCTGCCAGAGGTATTCCCCGAAGGCGATCTGAAGGATCAGCTGCTCCAGCTCTCCGAAGCGGCCCTCTGCCTCCAGCCGGGTGGCCCAGAGGTGCATCTGGCGCAGCGCCTCGGCGTAGGTGGCCAGCCAGGCGAACCCGTGGGCGGCGGTCTGGTTGGCCTCGATCAGGTCGCCGGAGACGCGCCCGTCGCGGGTCACCGTCGCAGCGACGCTGTCGCGTGCGGCGGTGAACACCTGTTCCACGGGCGCAAGCGCCGCGCCGGTCAGTGTCAGGAGATCGGACAGGACAGGCGTTTCGGTCATCGGCGCGTTTCCGTCATGAGCCATGGGAATCCTCGCGGTTTCTGCACCTGCGAAGGAATAAGGTCATCGCAGGTGCAGCGCAAGAAGATTTCTTTCAGATGATTATTTCTTTCCAAAAATGACTTCTTCGATTTCTCTTCCTCCCGACGGGTCCAGACGATACGAGAACGGCATGCACGTCGATACCATCTATGTCCTGAGCTGGCAGGCCGTCGCCCTCGCCGTATCGATCACGCTGCTGGCGGGCTTCGTCAAGGGCGCGGTCGGTTTCGCAATGCCGATGATCATGATCTCGGGGCTGGGGTCCTTCATGCCGCCCGAACTGGCGCTGGCGGGGCTGATCGTGCCGACGCTTCTGTCGAACCTCTGGCAAGCGCTGCGTCAGGGACCGCGCGCGGCGGCGGCTTCGGCGCGCCTGCACTGGCGCTATCTGGCGATCCTGCTGGTGATGATCCTGATAACCGCGCAATTCGTCCTGTCGCTTCCGACAGGTGCGCTTCTTCTGATCCTCGGGCTTCCCGTGACGCTGTTCGCGCTGCTGCAACTGATCGGCTGGAAACCCCGCATCCATGCCGGCAACCGCCGTGCGGCGGAACTGGGCATCGGCGCCTTCGCGGGCGGGATCGGAGGCCTGTCGGGCGTCTGGGGTCCGCCGACGGTGCTGTACCTGACCGCGCTCGACACACCGAAGACCGAGCAGGTCCGCGTTCAGGGCGTAATCTACGGGCTGGGCGCGGTGGTGCTGACACTCGCGCATCTTCAGTCCGGACTTCTGAACCGGGGGACCGCGGAATTGTCGTTCATGCTGGCCGTTCCCGCGCTGATCGGGATGGCGCTGGGCTTTGCCGTTCAGGACCGGCTGGACCAGCCGCTGTTCCGCAAGATCACCCTTGTCGTGCTGGTGGTTGCCGGGTTGAACCTGATCCGACGCGCAGCGTTCGGCTAGCGCCGGAGTGCGAAGACCAGCAAGGCGGCAAGCATGCCGGCGTTCAGGCTCCACCAGACAATCCGGGTACGGGTGCGTTCCGGCAGGCGTACTGCAGGCGATCAGGTTGCGACAAGGCCAGGTCCATGACCCTCGCGGGTCCCGGAATGACGGTTGCCGTAGACCAGGACACTCGGGCGCGTATCGCCGCTGGCCTGCATCTCGCGCAGAATGCCCAGCAGCCTCGCACAAATCTGCGGGGGCCGTTTCGCCGTACGGGAATGTCAGCTGTACGGGACAAAGCGGCGGTCGGCTGCAAGTTGGAGAATGGCCAGCCCCCCTGGCGATTGCCGGCGCTCCAGGTCGGCAACGGTTCCCTCTGCCGCGTGCCTCTACTCGGTTGTGCGTCCGTCAAAATGTTCGTGGGATGCGTCGGCTTCGGCCTTGGTCTTGTGGACGGTGCCTTCGACATGTTCGGGTGGCCCGTAGATCGTGTACAGGCGCAACGTTTCCGAGCCGGTGTTGATGACGTTGTGCTTGGCACCCGCAGGAACGATGACACCATCATCGGCCTTCACCTGGTTGGCCACATCGTCGATCCGGACTTCGCCACTGCCCGTTTCAAAACGAAAGAACTGATCGCGATCGTCGTGAACCTCCGCGCCGATTTCCTCACCGGGCTTGAGTGCCATGAGCACCAGTTGGATGTTCTTTCCGGTATAGAGAACCTCGCGGAAGTTGTCGTTCTCTTCGGTCAGTTTCTCGATGTTGTCTGCAAAGCCCTTCATCTCGGCGATCTCCTGGCTGTGATTGAAATCCGGAGCGAATCCGACAGTTCTCGCCTTCGGTTGGTAGGCGCCGGTCGCCGGATCGTCGTTGATCCGTATCAATGCATGAAAATTATTGAATGTGTTTAGTGGCATTCAACAGACCAGCTGGAATGAGGAGACCGCCATGGCTGAACCGGAAGCCGAACAGCAGAAAACCACGGTGATCGACGTCCCTGAAGCTGTAGGTGTGTTCGATACGTTCGATGATCTGCAACAAGCCTTCTACGATCTTCGGATGGTTGGAATTCACCATTCCGACATCAGCCTCTTGGCAGACGAGAAGGTCCTGCAGGAGAAGCTCGGCAAGGCATATTGGCGCTCGTCTGATCTTGAAGACGACCCGCGCGCGCCGCGCGCGCATTTCGTTTCAGAAGAAGCAATCGGTGAACTGGAGGGCGCCATCGCCGGAGGATTCTTCTTTGTCGGCTCATATATCGCGATGGCCGCAATGCTCACGCCTGTCAGCACGCTTGCAGCTTCGATTGCCGCGATAGCCATCGGCGGCAGCCCGGCGGCGGTGATCGGGACATTGCTGGCGCGCCGGGTCGGCAAGCACCACAAAGATTACTATGCAAACCAGATCAAGCACGGCGGTATCCTTCTTTGGGTCCGAGTTCGGGACAAGGAACGCGAGGACTTGGCCGTGAAGATCATGAAAGGTCACTCGGGGCGCGATGTTCACGTGCATTCATGGAGCGAGTGAGGTTTCCCCAGATACGCAGTTAGCGGTTCTATGTCGTAGTGCGGCCGTCCAAGGATATGGCGGCATCGGTTGAAGTGGCCTCGAAACGGACGAGCGTCGCGTTGATGATCGCGCCCCGGAACAGGCCCCGATCATCAACACATCCGGCATGTGGCTCGGCCCGAGGGCAAGGCCCTGTTTTCCGGCTCTCGTCTTGTCAGCCGATGGCGACCGCCCGGACATCCTCGTCGATGTGAGCATCGTATTGCGCGAAGTTCTCG
>CAZRNL010000370.1:0-3449 GCA_964601395.1 uncultured Silicimonas sp.
GTGTGGTTTCACGCGCTCAGCCGGGAGGGCAGGGTAGGGGGGGTCTTGATGCTGCGCGCGCCAAGCCGGTTTCATGCCTCGTATGTGCAGACCCACCTCTCGGGCCATGTGCTGACGGCATGTCGGGATGTGGACGGGTCGCTGGAGAGCGTCGAGGTCACTGCATAAGACGCTGTCGGAACGGTCGGCAAAAAAAGGCGCACCGAAGTACGCCTTTTTTCCTTTTGCAAAATGCCAAGCGTCAGCTCGTGGTGATCATTTCCTCGGCCATCGCGAAGTATTCTTCGTAACGGGCTTTGGCTTTTCCGCGTTGGCGCACTTCCTTTGCCGCGTCCAGCATCTCCTGCGTCACATCGCCGACAAGGATCAGGCCGACCATGCCGGCCGATTCATGCGGAGTGCAGTGGTAGCCGTAGACACCGGGCACATCGAAGGTGATCTCGATGTCCGCGTTGATCTTGCCCTTCCAGACCTCGACCCCTTCGGGGAGCATCTCTTTGCTGGCTTCGCTGTTGTGGCCCTTGTCGGTGGCCTGGAACAGCACCGAGCTGCCTGCATCGACCTTGAGCACGGGCGGGTGGAAGACCTGACGCTCGTTGCTATCGGGAGCCTTGTTCAGCATTTCGACGACGTTTCCGCCGTGACTTGCGGCGAACGCCTTGAGGGGTCCGGCTGCTAGGGCCGTTGCTCCAACAAGTTTCAGGCCCTCGCGACGTGTGATCTTCATTTCCAAGTTCCTCCAAAATTAAACGACATACTGTATCGCACGGTCGGCACTTCTGCCGATTGTTCCGCGACATAGGTGCAATTTCGCGTCAGGCAACTGCTCTTGCGATTGCACATCTCTTCCACAAGGAGTTCAGCGCTTCCACCAGATATGCAATATCAGCGTCGGAGTGAAGCGGTCCGGGAGTGATGCGTAGCCGCTCGGTTCCCTTTGGTACGGTCGGATAGTTGATCGGCTGCACGTAAACGCCCCAATCGTCCATGAGCATATCCGAGATCATCCTGCACTTTACCGGATCACCGATCAGAACAGGGATGATGTGCGACGGGTTCGGCATATGCGGAATGCCCCGTTCATCCAGCATCCGCCGGAGGAGGGCGACCTGGCGCTTCTGGCGAGCCCGCTCCAACTGCGACCTTTTCAGATGCCGGATCGACGCGGTGGCCGCTGCTGCGACAGCCGGCGGAATGGCAGTCGTGAAGATGAAGCCGCTGGAGAAAGAGCGCACGAAGTCAACCAGGGCCGCAGAGCCGGTGATGTAGCCGCCGAACGTGCCGAAGGCTTTGCCAAGGGTACCCTCGATCAGCGTGATGCGATCCATAACACCCAGTTCTTCCGCGACGCCGCCGCCGCGGGGTCCGTACATGCCGACCGCGTGAACCTCGTCGATATAGGTCATCGCCCCGTGAGCGTCGGCGACATCGCAGATCTCCGCGATCGGGGCGATGTCTCCATCCATGGAATACACGGACTCGAATGCCACGATCTTGGGACGATCCGGACCGATGGCGGCAAGCTTGCGGTTCAGGTCCTCGGGATCGTTGTGGCGCCAGATGACCTTGTCTGCGCGGCTGTGCCGGATGCCTTCGATCATGCTTGCGTGGTTCAGGGCATCCGAGAGGATGACGGCGCCCGGAAGGCGGCTGCCAAGGGTCGAAAGCGTCGCCCAGTTCGAGACATAGCCGGTCGAGAAGACGAGTGCGGCTTCCTTGTGGTGAAGGTCGGCCAGCTCGCTCTCCAGCTCAATGTGCTGGTGCATAGTGCCCGAGATGTTCCGGGTGCCACCCGAACCGGTGCCGCAGGCGGCCGCGGTGTCACGCATTGCCGCGACCACGTCGGGATGGTGTCCCATGCCCAGATAGTCGTTGGAACACCACACCGTAACCTCGCGCTTGCCCGAGGGGCCGTAGTTGTCGGCCTTCGGGAAGGAACCGCAGCGACGCTCCATCTCGGCAAATATCCGGTAGTTGCCCTCTTCCTTCAATTGGTCGAGTTGGGCGGTGAACAATGCGTCAAAGTCCATGCGGGTTCCTCACTTGGTCTTCCTTGGGTGTCGGCAACATCCACCGCCACAGTTTTGCGTCAGGCAGGGGCAGTATCATCAGCCAGTGCTCGAGTGTCGCGAGCGCCGTCAGCGATGCCAGCAGGGCGAAACCGATTTCACCCGTCGCGATGAGCCGTTCCAGCCAGCAGGCCGTGGCAAACGACAACACCGTAATCGAAATCGGGAACATCCAGTTTACCTTCCGGATCCGGAAGTAGCTGGGAATGTGTTGCAGAGGTTTCGGCAGGAACTCGGTGTTGATCCTCGGCACGCCCAGGAACAGGTTCAACTTGGCCGAAATGCGGGCGAAGAAAAGGACCGCGAAGGTCCAGAAGGCAAACTGGTTCTCCGCGCCATGCGACAGACCCCAGATCGCCAGAACGGCGAAGAAGAGAAGCGCCTCGTGGTACGCGATCACGGTCACCGCGCTCCAGAAACGCTTCCATCCATCGGCGTTTGCCGGGCAGGGGTCACGGTTGGGACCTGTGACCAGACCCGACAGGAACGAAAGCTCGATCCAGCCCCAGATGGCGAGGGCAGACAGGAACGCGATATAGGCCCCCGCCGCGTCGGGCTGACCCAGCGACATTTGCAGCCCAACAACACCTGCAAGCAGCACCGGCAAAGACAGAAGCGAGGCCCAGACGTGTCCGTGGGAACCGTCTTCATCGGCCCTTTTGACGACCCACAGGATCGCTCCGGTAGAGAACCACCAGAGAAACACGGCGGATACCGCTGCGATCCAGGGCGAGCTCAGCACCGGATGTGCCTTTCAGGAGACCGGAACAAAGCCGGCGGACACGCAGGAAATGCTCCAGCGTGCCCGTTTGGTCCAGAGATGGCGATCAGCCTCAAAACGCCGGCTCCAGCCGGACGTTCTTCGGGACCTCGTTTCGCTTTGCCGGGATTGTATAGAGACCCGCGAAGGCAAGTGCGGCGCGCGTGCTTGCGGTGATCTGCTTCATCTTTCCGGCCAGACCACCCTGGCTTTTGGCCGCGTCGATATCGTTGAAGGCAGCTTCCAGCTTCCGCAGGGTAGGCAGCCAACGCGGGTGGTCTATGTCCAGCTCCAGCGGGAAGACCTGGCGCGCGATGATCGAGGTTTTCGAGAACACCTCCTGATCGTACCAGTCGATGTCGACGCCAAGGGCCTTGTGGAAGGCCGGGCGCGCGTGATCACGCACCCACATCGTGCCGTAGACTGCGGTCAGGAAGAACTTGATCCACAGCTTGTTGGTAAAGGACTGCGTCAGCTTCGGATCGGTTCTCATCAGAAGCGCGAATGCCTCTCCGTGGCTGAACTCGTCGTTGCACCATTCCTTGAACCACTTGAAGATCGGGTGGAACCGATACTCGGGGTTCGCCTCGAGATGGCGGTAGATCGTGATGTAGCGGGCG
>CAZRNL010000371.1:0-3441 GCA_964601395.1 uncultured Silicimonas sp.
AAGGAGAGCCGCTGAAGCTCTGGGTTCGCTGGCCGATGAGACCGGGGTTTCGGCAGCAACGCTTGCCTTAGACCTGAGCCGCGCGGCATCCGGGGCTTCATGACCCGATCAGTCAGTTTGCCTGGTCGGTCGAGCACCGGGTCGCGTCTCGGGCCAACGAAAACGAACCGATCATCTCGACATCCAGGTATTCGTTCGCCTTCAGTCGTTTGACTGTTCCGTTTCCAGGAACAACACCGAGAATGGCGGCAGTTCCACTCTGGTCATTTCTGAAGTCTGCTGTGTGTCCAGCCAATTGGCAGACTTGGTAGCTGCATCGAACGTATCAGTATCGAGCCGCATGTAAGTCGCCGGAGCGCCAAGCGCCAAATCCTTGAGTTCCCGGCTCATGTTGGCAAGCATGATCCGGCTTGTGTGCCCCATCACCGCGCCATACCCTGCCACGCCATCGGGAAGACCATGCAGGAACAGCCTGGCATGTCCGGCCATGGCTGCCGCCTCTCTTACAACGTGGTAAAGCGGATGGACCGAACGCCCTTCACCGTCGTATCCCTCCTGCGGATAGCTTTCTGGCGCGTACGTCAAACCGAATGGCCCCGCCGGAGCCCCAAGACAAATCGCCTCTACCGTGCTGCCCTCTGTCGCGGCCAGAACGCCGACAGCGAAAGCCGCGCCGAACAGTCCCCTATGTCGCGGGTCGATACGGGCCATGGTTCGGCGCACCTGCTTGGAGTTCTCCGCCACAGCCGCACCGTAGGGGTTCGACCGCATCCCGATGCCGGCCAAGCCCAACCGATACGGCCGCCGATCTGCCAAGGCTTCCGTGCTCGAGAAGATCTGCGGCAGGGTTTCGAGCGTCTCCAGCACCGACATGTCGTCGCCCGCGTGAACCAGAGGCGTCAAACCATGGGTCACGTAATCGCAACGCGACGTGTCGGGACGGCACCGGTTCAACTCGGTGAAGTTCGTCATCATGCCACCGCCGACCTTCGCATTCGGGAACGCCGCGCGCACCAAGTCCAGCAAGTCGTTCGGTGTCGGTCCATCGGGCCATGGCCCGAAGGGCTGATGGCTGCCGAGATAACATTCACGCAGGGCGATCACATGTTCGGGTTCGATCCGATGGGTCTGGACGGCCTCCGCAACCCGGCGCAGACCGTCTTCGGCGACGATGTCGTCCGGCAGGACGATCTCAAGATCGATGGACGGATAGTTTCGGGCGAAATCGGCCAGTTGTCCAAGATCGTCTGCATCCGGAAACGTGCGAAGGAGCAAATGCGTCGCTTCGAGCGGAAGAACCGAGCCCCTTTGAGGAAGCCAGCCGGATTCAAGCGCAATTCCGATCTTCGGCGCTTGGGAAGCTGATACTTCCAACTGCAAAGACGGTTGGCGGGCACCATCGGTTGTTCGAGCAGCGTTCCCGGTGAAAGACATGCGGACCGACTGCTGCACCGGCTGGGAAATCTCGTAGGTGAACGGTGGCACCAGTGGCACGCAGTAGGTCTTGTAAGACGCATCGGACCAGTTGCGCTGGTCCTCCATCTCGAAGACCTCGCCTTCAAAGGCGATATCCACCGACTGTCCGCCAATGCCGTACAACAGGCCCGAGATGTCCTTGACCGGCTGATCGGGCCGGATGAGTTCGGGAAAGCTTGTTTGTTCTTCCGCCTCATCCGAATGGGTTACGCGCATTTCCGACCCAGCCAAGCCCTTGATCGGATGGAGAACGGTAAAGCCCGCGCGGTTGGTGAAAAATGCACCGCCCTTGGGCGTCATTGTCAGATCGGCAACAAGTTCGCCCGCCTCGGAAGCCCGAATGCGCAACTTGCAGATCAACCGGCCGTCGCCAACAGAGAACGTCAGGGCGACCTCGAAGCCATCGCCTTCATCGATGACTTCTTCCAGGATCTCCGCCGGATATGTACCCCAATTCTCATCCCGTATCGGCCATGCCAGAGCGCGGACGAGCTCAGTTCCCTGCCACGAAATGCGGCGAATGCCGTCGGTCGAGTAGAGGAACGCAAGCGGCCCGACCGAAACGCTTCGCAAGACCTGCGCCGGTTCGCTGGTTCCGTAAATTTTTACGAGCGTTTCCGAACACTCCACCCTCAACCTCCCGAGCCTCTGTGTATTGCATACTCATTATACCAGTTGGGAATTAGGGTCAAAGACTATGGCGTGAGGCACTTCGCCAGATGCGCGCTCAGGTCGCGCGGCGGGGGGCGAACATCTTGCGTGATCGGTCGAGGTGGCTGCGCATTTCGTCCACGGCACCATCGGCGTCATTTGCTGCAATACGATCAATCAGCCGCCCATGTTCGACCAACGTGGTTTGCTCGTTTTCCGACCAATGCAACAGGGCCGTATGATACTCCTGAAGCCAACGCAGCATGGCGCTCGATGCCGCGGTGACGACCGGGTTTCCGAGGATATCGGCAATGCCTGTATGAAACGCCATGTCCGCCTCGACGAAGCTTCGGACATCAAGTCCGCCTGTCAAGTGCGACTCCTGCTGCGCGAGAAGCTCTCGGAGGGTCCCAACATCCTGTTCCGTCGCCTTCTCGGCCGCGGCCCGCACGATGCCAAGTTCGAACATGCGCCGTGCTTCCTTCAGATGCTCGAGGTTCGCAGGAACGGCATCGAGAAAAATGTTCGCCAGCATGTCGCTCTGGTCGAGCACAAGGTTGGCCGACAGTTCGTTGACCCTGCTGCGCTCGCCGTGGCTGATCGTGATCAGCCCTTGGGTATGGAGGGCCTGCAAGGCCTCCCGCACCGCGGGTCGACCAACGCTGAATCGCTCCATCAAGGCACGTTCAGAAGGCATGTGATCGCCCGAACTGAGTTCGCCGCTACGGATCATTTCTCGAAGGCGCACAAGCACCTGTTCCGAGAGCTTCAATCTGACAATCTTGTCGTCGCCCTTCACTGGCGTATCGTTAGACATGGTTACCCGTCCGCTTTTTCTATCCACATCCTAATCTATGGCACCAAATGTCAACTCTATTAACCACCGATCTCGTTGACCTCCTCAACCATAGGCTTTAATCGGAACTGGTATAATGAGGTAATATACCATGACCGGCACCACTGCCATGAATTTTGACAAACCTCTGGTTGCTTGGCTGGGCGATGATTTCACAGGTGCAGCCGCTGTTATGGAAGTTCTGAGCTTCGCCGGCCTGCCCTCCATACTCTATCTGTCGCCGCCGGATAGCGAGACCCTGCAGGCAAGCCACGGATGTCTTGGCATTGGTGTTGCGACGCTGGCGCGCTCTCGATCGCCCCGGTGGATGGAACAAAATCTCCCTCCGATCTATGAGTTCCTGAACAAGACGGGCGCGGAATTCGTCCACTACAAGATTTGCTCGACCCTCGATTCCTCACCCGATATCGGCTCCATCGGCAAAGCAATCGAGCTTGGTCGGGACCAGTTCGGACCCG
>CAZRNL010000372.1:0-3438 GCA_964601395.1 uncultured Silicimonas sp.
TTGCCGACCCCGAGCCGCCCGCGCCCGAGGCGGATGCAGACGGTTCCGACCTGCGATCCACTGCATTCCTGCAACCCGCCCGCGACCTTTTGGAGGCAGCGGGCTTGTGGCAAACGCTTTCGCCTCACGCGACGCCGCTCGAAACGCTGACGGTGATCGATTGCCAGGGCGATCCGCCCGTGCCGCGCACCGAGCGCGCGTTTCAATCCACCGATCTCGGCGTTCCCGCCTTCGGGTGGAACCTGCCCAACTGGCTCACGCGGAAAACCCTGACCGACACGCTTGCGGCCACGCCAGGATCGGATCTGCGCCTCGGCACCGGTTTTCGCACCATCCTGACCCGCGAACGCGAAGCGATCGTCACCCTGACCGACGGCAGCCGGCTTCGGGCGCGTCTTGCCATCGCGGCCGACGGTCGCAGTTCGCCACTGCGCCAGGCCGTCGGCATACCTGCCGAAATCACCCGTTATGGACAGAAGGCGCTGGCATTCGTGGTCACGCACGACCTCGCTCATTCCAACGTCTCGACCGAGCTTTACCTTTCGGGCGGCGCATTCACGCTTGTTCCCCTGCCGGATCACAACGGGCGACCCGCTTCGGCGGTCGTCTGGATGAATGACGCGCCCGAAGCGGCCCGCCTTCAATCCCTGGACGCCAGCGCCTTCTCCGAAGCCGCCACGATCCGCTCATGCGGCGTACTGGGCCAACTCAGTCTTGCCTCGCCACGCCGGTCCTGGCCCGTGGTCACGCAGCGTGCCACACGCCTGACCTTCGAGCGCACCGCGATCATAGCCGAAGCTGCCCATGTCCTGCCGCCGATCGGCGCACAGGGTCTCAACACTTCGCTCCACGATGTCCAGGCGCTGGTCGATCTGGCCCGTGAAGACCCAACGGCCATAGGCACCCGTGACTGGCTGGACCGTTTCGCGACGCGCCGCGCGCGGGACATCCGCGCCCGCGCCAGCGTCATCGACCTCTACAACCGGCTGTGCCGATCAGAGGCGCCACCGGTTCAGGCGCTGCGCTCGCTTGGTCTCACGCTTGTCCACGACGTGGCTCCGCTTCGGCGCGGCATCATGCGTGCCGGACTGGGGCGTTAGGCCATCACCCGGTCGAACGCCTGCTCCAGCCGGCCCACGCTGGCGTCCACGTCCATCAGCTTGTCGAGGCCGAAAAGCCCTATCCTGAAGCTCTTGTAGTCCGCCCCCTCGCCCACCTGAAGCGGGACGCCGGCGGCGATCTGCAGTCCTTCCTTCAGGAAGGCCCGACCGCTCTGGATCTCGGCATTATCGGTGTAGGCGACGACCACACCCGGCGCCCCGAAACCTTCGGCGGCCACAGACCTGAAACCGCGCGCGGCGAGAAGTGCCCGAACCCGCTCGCCCTGCTCCCATTGAGCCGCCTTCAGCCGGTCGAAACCGTAGGCCTTCGTTTCGATCATCGTATCGCGGAACGCGCGCAGCGCATCGGTGGGCATGGTCGCGTGATAGGCGTGTCCACCCGCCTCGTAGGCCTCCATGATCGACAGCCACTTGCCAAGATCGACAGCGAAACTCGAAGATTTCCGCGCCTTGACCCGCTCGACCGCGCGCTCGGACAGCATCACCATCCCGGCGGAAGGAGAAGCCGACCAACCCTTCTGTGGAGCCGATATCAGAACGTCAACGCCAAGCGCCTTCATGTCGACCCAGGCGCACCCAGAGGCGATGCAGTCCAGCACGAACAATCCGCCCGCGGCGTGAGCCGCTTCGGCAACCTTCTTTATGTAATCGTCCGGAAGGATCATGCCCGCCGAAGTCTCGACGTGGGGCGCAAAGACCACCGCCGGTTTCACCTCGGCAATCCGCGCCACGACTTCTTCGACCGGTGCCGGCGAGAACGGTGCCTGGGCATCGTTGCCGGTCCGGCGGGCCATCATCACATGCTCGTCCGACGGCAGGTTTCCAGCCTCGAAAATCTGCGTCCAGCGATACGAGAACCAGCCGTTACGGATCACCATCACGGTCTCATCCTCGGCCAGTTGCCTGGCCACCGCCTCCATTGCGTAGGTTCCGCCGCCGGGCACCAGCGCCACCGCGTCGGCTTTGTAGACATCCTTCAGGATCGACGAGATATCGCGCATCACGCCCTGAAAGGCGGCGCTCATGTGATTGAGCGAGCGGTCGGTGAAGACCACCGAGAATTCCAGCAGCCCGTCGGGGTCGATGTCGGTGCGAAGTGCGGTCATGGGCGAAATCCTCCCTTTTGTTCAGGAAGTATCCGCCCTACTCCCGCGATGCAAAGCCTATATCGGCGAGCCGTCACCCAAGGAGCCTGCGGCCAAAGGCCCCGGGCGTATCTCTTCGCTCAAGAGGACGTTGGCTTCGACCTCGCCCACACCTGGCAGGGTCATGATGCGACGGCGCAGGACCCGCTCGAAATCCGACAGGTCGCGCGCTACGACACGCAGTCGGTAATCGTACAATCCCAGCACGTGATGCACGGACCGGACCTCCGGTATCGCCGCGATGGCGCGCTCGAAATCGGCAAGGCTGACGCGCCCCTTGGTCGCCAGTTTCACCCCGAGGAAGACCGACACGCCAAAACCCAGTCGCTCGAGGTCAAGGTCGATGCGCTGCCCCGCCAGAACCCCTGCCTCGGTCAGGCGCTTGATCCGTCGCCAGGCCGCGGGCTGGCTCAGGTCCGTCCGCCGCCCGATCTCCCCTGCCGACAGTGTCGCGTCCCGCTGGAGAAGCGACAAGATCGCACGATCCTTCTCGTCAAGCGCCGTCATACTGGCAACGCCGCGTCTGTCTTGACCGCGGCCACGGTCATCAGCGCCTCGATGTCGGCAATATGCGGAAGCGTCAGGATGCGTTCCCGGTAAATCTCCTGATAATGTCCCATGTCCCGAGCCAACACGACCAGGCGAACATCGACACGGCCAAGAAACGTCTGGATCTCCGTGATTTCGTTCACCGCGCGCGCGGCTTCGGTGAAATCATCGAAGGCCCGCGGCGCGGATTTGTCGAGGGTGATGCGAAGCGATACTTCGACCTCATATCCCAATGCCCGCCAGTTGATCACGGCGTGCCTTCCACGGATAATGCCCGAAGCAGACAGTTTCTCGATGCGCCGCCAGCACGAGGCCGCGGTCATCCCGGCGCGTTCCGCCAATTCGGCCGTAGGCAGGTCAGGGTCCGCCAGAAGCTGGCGCAGCAGTCGCCTGTCGCTGTCGTCGAGCATGATTTTTCCCAGTTTCTAAGCCAGCGAGAATGATACTTCACAAATATCGGCTAAATCATGCAGTTTTGAAAGGCAATTCCGCGAGAATTCAATAATCTGCCCTGCAACTAAACACATGTCAGGAAGGACATACCATGCGCGTTTATTATGACCGCGATTGCGACATCAACCTCATCAAGGACAAAAAGGTCGCCATCCTCGGGTATGGCTCCC
>CAZRNL010000373.1:0-3430 GCA_964601395.1 uncultured Silicimonas sp.
CAATGACCGTCTGGTTCGCATTCGGCACGGCCGTGGGTGTGGCGAAGCCGTCCAGCGCGAGTGACGGAGCCGCAGGGATGCCGCCCTCGACAATCGCCATCGACCCGCCCAGGCTGCTTTCGTCAAACAGGCTGGAGGTAAAGGTTCGCCCGTCGTCGAAGGTGACTGTCACCGTTGTGCCGATCATTTCGAAGCCGGACACCGCTCCGGCATCGCCGGTCGTGATGTCGTTCTTGATACTGGTTGGATCGAGATCGACGGAGAAGGTGAAGACCTCGCCGGTCTCGAAGTCGTCGAAGTCGATCGTCAGCGCGTTGTATCCGTCCTCGCCGTCGACACCGTTATGCGGCATGCTGAATGGATCGGTGCAAGGATCGCCTGGCGCCTGGAAGCCGGTATCGGCGGCGCCGCTATCCGGAGTCAGGCATTTCGCACCGCTGTCGCCGGCGGTGCCGTTGGGATCGAACACGATATCCGGCAGGAACCCGGTGCTGGTGTCGAAGGTGACGCTGGCGATATTGACATCGCCCAGGTTTTCGATCACGAAGGAACCCGAGTTGAAGGTCGACGCCGCAAGTCCGGCACCCGGATTGACCTGGATCAGGGCGACCGGCGTACCAGCCGAGCCGGCGATGATTTCGATGCCCTTGAGCGCCGGGTTCTCGATGGGCGGATTCAGATGGATAAAATCCACGTCCAGAATGCCGTCACCGGAAACAACGGTAGTTGCCGCCAGCATGAATGCGCCTTTCGGTCCGGCCGTTGCGTACTGGTCGATGTTCTGGAAGGCCGGAGGCACGACGCCTTCAATCGCGACATCAAACACTCGCTGACCCGGGCCGGTAATGCCGTTGAACAGTTCGGCGAAATAAAGCCTGACCGTGACCTCGGCCCCCGGTGCTACCGGGAACTCCCATTCCATCTGTGGCGGGTTGGCCGACGGCGCTGCATCCCAGCGTTCGATTTCGAATATGCCGATGGGGGCTGCCGGCGGCAACGTGGGACTGGTCATGATGATCGGTCCCGCATGTGCGGAACCGCTCGAAGCGGCGAAAGTGTTTGCACCGCCGCCATTGGCTACCCGGTAAGGCGATGGAGCCGCGTCCGTATCGGCACTCCAGTCAGGCAGCGACGCATCCGCGGCTGCCAGCTGATCGCCGCCCGCATTGACGCGGTACAGTACCGCCCCCGCCACCTGCGGGTCGTAATTGACTCGCCATATCGTCGAGAGATTGCTGGTCCGGCCGTCGGGCTGCACGATGACGGCGGCGAGATAGTTCAGTTGCGTTTCGCCGGAATCCGACAGCGTGACCGGAATATTGACCGTGCCGCTGCCGCCGATGACGGCGTCGTATTCGTCGACTGCCACCGCGGTATTCGCTTCGAACAGATCGGCAACAGCCACCGTCCGTTCTGCCTGGACCACCAGCAACGACACATTGGCACCCACGGGGCCGCTGATTTGCACCGTCGGCGAGAGGCTCGGCACCGTGGCGTTTTGCGCCCCGGGCAGGGAGACCGGCGCGAGTACGGCCGAATCGATGCTGAGGCCTGGCGCCGGTGTTAACGGCGTCGGCAGGAAGGTGTTAATGGAACCGCCATTACTGCTGGGCTGGATGCGGTAGGTTTCGCCCGTCAGCACGGTTGAGCCATCGGCAAAAGTCACGCTGACCACGGTGCCGGCAAGTTCGAGACCGGACACGCTGCCCGCGTCACCGGTACCACCGGCGCCTTCGATACTGGTGGGATCGATGTCGACGGCAAACTCGAAGGTCTCGCCCGGATCGAAATCGTTGAAGTCGATGGTCAGGACGTCGAAGCCGCCATTGCCCCGCGGATTCGAGAACGGCGCGCTGCACGAAGCTGCACCGGAACCGCTGCCATCGGTTACCAGGCCGGTCTGGGCTGCCCCGCTGACCGCCTCAAAGCATTTGCCCAATACGTCGCCCGCCGTTCCAACCGGGTCAAACACCATATTCGGGAACAGGGCAGTACTCAGGTTGAAAGTGACCTTGCTGATCTGCAGGCCGTTGGTCGAGTTGTTGGTGATGGTAAATCCGCCACCGAAGGTACTCGAATCGATGCCCGGGCCCGGGTTGATGGCAACGACGGCGGCTGCATCGGGACTTGCCGGCATGTCAGCCCGCAACACTTCGATGCCCTTGATACTCGGGTTCTGCACGACGTTCAGGAAGTCGATATCGAGACTATCGTCGCTGACCGTGACAGGGAAACTCTGCACGCCTGCGTTGTTCCAGCCGTAGGTTGCGGTCTGGTCGAAATTGGTGAGGAGTAACTGTCCCTCGATCGAGACGCTGAAAATTCGATCTCCGACTGCCTGGGCGCCGTCCCAGATTTCGGCGAAGTACAGATTGACGATGTAGTCGCCGCTCGGCAGCGGAATGTCGTACTGCAGGTTATCGACGGTACCGGTCACCTCACTGTAGCGCTCTGTTTCGAAAAGGGCGTTCGGTGCACCGGTCGGGTTGCTGCCGGTAAAGGGCGCGCCAAACGTCGTGTCGGCGGACGTGCCGCTCAGGTCGAGGAACGGTGAGGGCGTGCCGTTCGTGGCGCTGCCGCCCGCATTGGCGACCGACTGGTCTGCGCTCCAGTCACCGTTTACGTCGGCCAGCAACGGACCGCCGGCATTGATACGGAACAGCACATCGCCCGCGTCAGGGGCGGCACTGATACTCCAGGTAAAGGCAACGGCAACGGCATCGCTGGACTCGCCATCCGCGTCGTCCACGGTTACCGTGACGTTGTAGGGGCTGTTAGCAGAAGCGCCCACCGCGACAGTGCCGCTTATCACTCCAGTGTCAGTGTTGATGCCAAGCCCCGGCGGCAATCCCGTCGCCGCGTAGTTCAGCGGGCCGTCACCCCCGGTCGCATCCACTGCCAATGTCGGGGAAGATCCCTCGAAACCGAAAACAGGACCGATCGGTGTAACGCTAATGGGGATCGAAACACCGGGACCGGCTAGAATTTCGATCGCATTGATCAGCGGGTTCTCGGTCTGGTGCAGGAATTCGATGTTCAGTGTGCCGTCCGTCACGGCGACGGTGTAGCTCTCCATGGCACCGACCTGGTGCCCGTACTTCGACGACAGGTCGAGGCCGGTTATCTCCTGCGGCCCACCTTCAATATTAACGCCGAATACCCGCTGGCCCGGAGCGGACGTGCCGGCAAAACCGTTGCCCATGTACAAACGAACTTCATAGATGCCGTTCGTCACCGGAATGGACCACATCATTTCAGGTGCAGCGGGCGGATCCCATCGTTCGTTCGCGAACAGTTGCACGAACTCCGCGTCGGTGATGTACGCCGGAATCGACGAGTGCCGCCCGGAAGCCGGAATGTTGTGCGTCGAAACATTGCCGGTATTGACGGAGTAGCTGGGGCCCGATGTAGCACCCGTTGCGGTATTGGC
>CAZRNL010000374.1:0-3424 GCA_964601395.1 uncultured Silicimonas sp.
CTGCGTCGGTGCCGGCGTGGCGGCGGACCTCCTCGAACCAGATCGCGGCGATGGGCCCTGACAACCGGTCGATCTCGGTCAGCCAGTTGGTGAAGCGCAGGTAGCGCATACCCCCGCCGTCATAGCGACTGGGCCGGAAGGACACGGTGCCGCTGGTGATCAGGCCATCAAAGCCACGAATGGCCCAGCCGGTGCTGGTGCCCAGGTCAAGCGCAAGGATGGTGCGCGGGTTCTGTGTGGGTTCGGCCATGCCGACCTCCTTTCGGGTTGGGCGGTCGGGGCGGCACGGACATCGGGTGAGGATGGCTGTCGCCCGGACCCGGAAGGGGTCTGGTTTGGTCAATGCGTCAAAGCTCGAATTGACGGAAGTTTGACGGATTTTTCGCATGTAGTGTATTGTTTTTATTATATATAATAACTTATGTCATATAGTCATCGCTCTCCATAGATCCCCTCAGCTCGTCCTGCTCGCGGACCAGGATGAGGGATACTATCCGTTCTTCTGGTTGACGGAATGACGTAAGATTTTTGTCTTGTTTTTTCATGGCGTTAATCCCCAACTTCCGTCACTTGACGATCTCATTGACGTTGTCAAAAGTCCTGCCGGACGCGGTACGTTTCCGCTTTGCGCCCTCTGGTGCTCACGGAGACGCAGGTAATCTGCTCGCTTTCCAGCAAGGTCAGCAGCACCTCGTGGCGCACCTTCAGATCGAGGAACTGCGTCCTCCGGGTCAGATCGCGCTTTCGGATACCGCTGGGCCCGGCGGCACGGATGATCTCGAGGACCCGCTTGTGGTGCTTCTCGATGCGAGTGTCCGCCAGATGCCGCTCGGATTGCTGCAAGAGCGTGCCGACGCAATGCGCCACCAGGTCCTTCGCCCACAGCGCATCCACCTCGTGGATGACCGGCGTGTCGGGATCAGCGCTGACCGCCTTGATCAGCGCAACCTTGGCCGTGTTCTCCCACACCCGCGCCAGCACCGCACCGCGCTCGGTGCCGACTGCGGCCCGCTGCCGGGCCGTCATCTCAAGGTCGAGGTCATCGAACACCTTCAGCGCGGCGGGGTCCATACCAACCATCAGCGGCGCGGGCGCTGTGGTCGCACTCTCGGTCTGGGCAAGGTTTCCGCGACGGCTGCTGCCCACAGCGGCGACGGCCTTGAGCGCGTCGATGAGCGGTTGCGGCACATCCCTGAGCGGACGTGGCGCGCGATTGCGGTCTGGGATGTCGTCCTCGCTCCTGAACACCAGGAACCGCGCGAGACTGCCATCCTGCAGGGAGCCGGTGGACAGCGAATCCCAGAACGGTCCCGGCGCGGTCACCCCGTGCACGCAGGCGCAGGGCTGGACGATGTCCTGCCGCGGCCGCTCCTTCTGGTCGGCGTATTCGGCCCCCATGAAGGTCGTCGCAGCGCTGGTGGCGAGCTCCGTGAACAGGTCCCAGATCTCGGACAGATGCTTCGGCGCCCGGTGCTTGTCGACGACATTCGCCATGAACTTGCCGAACTCGTCGATCTGGAAGAGCGATGCCGGTTGCCGTGTGAGCGCGGCAATCAGGCCTGCGCCGGAGGCGATCCGCTCACCGCCGAGATGCGACGCGAAGCCGGCCTGCGCGAACATCTCCTTGATCGCCTTGCGGGCATGGTCCTTGCCGCCCCCGCTTTCGGCCAGCCCAATCACGTAGAGGTTCGAGCGCAGGTCGCTCTCGGTCCGCACCTTGCGCCCCATCAGGGTGCCGAGGGCAGTCAGCGCAGCCCCGACCGCGAGCCAGGGTTGAGGCCGGATTGCGCTCGCCAGCATGTGCTCCACCATCAACGCAAGCGCCCCGTCCAGATGGGACAAAGGCGGCGGTGGCGGCACATTGGCGTTCCGTAGCGGCTCGTCGGGGATGTCGTGGTCTTCAACATCCATCAGCTTCGACAGCAGCCCAGCCGCGGGATGATCGCCCGTGTCCGGGCTGCTGCCGTCGAGGCGCAGCGCAGGATCCGGCTGCCACCCGCGGTCCATGGCGAGATGGTAGATCGTGCCCGCACCGATCCGATCGGGCTTGAAGCTGGCCCAGGCCTTCGCGGTATAGGCGAGGTCGTTCTTGGCCGCCTGCGCCGACCACGTGGCGAAAACATCGGCCCCGGCCTCCCCGAGCGCGCCTTTCAGCGCCATGCCGATGCGCATCCAGCTGTCGTAGTCGAGATCGTCGTTCGGCAGCCATGCGAGGGCAGCTTCAATGGCTGGAAAAGTGCCGATCTGGCTGTGGCCGCGCAGATGCTCGGCGCCCGGCGACACGGTCGTAAGACTACGTTGGCGCAGGGCCTCTGGAAGCAGTGCATAAGCCTCATCGAGAAAAGCCGCGGCCTGCGTGGCATCGATGGCGGGCAGGCTGTGGATGTCGAGATCCGCAAGGCCGTCGTCCGGCCAGGCATAGGGCTGACCGGTGTCGGGATGCTCGGCATAGGCCACGAACTGCTGACCGAGACAGAGCACTTCCAGCGGCGCGCGCCGAATCCCGCCGAAGGGCTCGGAGGCGCGATAGACCAGAAGCCGCTTTGGCGCCTTGCCGATGCGCAGGGCGGGCGTGTCACCCAGCCGTTCGCGCGCCAGCCGCTCGATGCGCACGGCCAGCTCGGCATCCTCGGCGATGTCGATGTCGAGCGCGGCGACGGCGCCACCAACGATCCCGACGCCGCAGTTCGGCCAGGTCGACCAGGTCGCGACCTCGAACTCGGTGGTGGCGCGGCTCGCATGCCGGTTCCACTGCGGATAGTCATGCCATTCGGCGCGGGCGAACTGGCCGGGCTTCTTGGTGCCGGGCGCGATCGGCAGGATCGCGTAGCCGTTGGTCACGAGGCGCGCTCCGACGCGCGCCATCCAGGATGTCTCGGTCATCAGAAGGGCACCTCGGGGATCATGGCGTCGAGCCGCACGCGGTCCTTGCCGGCCAACTCACGCAGATGGTCGCAGTAGCCGGTGACGACCGCGTCTATGAAGCGATCCCACTCGGTCTCGGTCAGGCTTGCGAGGTCGGACTTGCCGATGCTTTCAAGGTACTCGCCGCCCTGGCAGCCGCCAACGGTCAGCGCCTCGGTCTCGTTCGGGGTGGGATCGATCATGCCCTTCCTCCCATGACAGAGGTCCTGGCAGACACGGCTGCAGAGGTGCTTGCGACTTGTGTCCCGCTGCGGGTCGGAGACGCGGAAGACCGGGTCGAACCAGCCAAAGCCGCGAGGTTGCCGGTGGCAGACGGCGCAGAGGCCGGGGTGGGATGGGCGCATGAGGCGAACCTGTGATCAGAGATTTCAAAATACCTTCCCGAGGGGCGGACCGAGATGTCGCTGGGGCGTGCCAGCTGTGCCGTTTGCGCGATGGCTTCATCGACGCTGAGCGGCACGGGGAGCCCGGGCGCGCGCTTGCGCCACCATTCCGCCGC
>CAZRNL010000375.1:0-3366 GCA_964601395.1 uncultured Silicimonas sp.
CGCTGATCCTGATGACCGCGCGGCGGGCCGGCGAGGGCGAGCGGATGGTGAGGGCGGGCAACTGGACCGGCTGGCATCCGACGCAACTTCTGGGAATGCATGTGACGGGCCGGACGCTGGGCATTATCGGCATGGGTCGGATTGGCAAGGCGATCGCCCGACGGGCCGCCCTGGGGTTCGGAATGGAGGTCGTGTTCTTCAACCGGTCCTGGATAGACGACGTGGGCGTCGGTAGTCGGCAGATGGACAGTCTGGAAGAGGTGTGCCGGGTGGCCGACATCGTCGTCGTCGCCGTGCCGGCCACGCCGCAGACGCATCATCTCATCGACGAGAGAATCCTTTCCGCGATGCAGTCCCACGCCGTTCTGGTCAACATCGCGCGAGGTGACATCGTGGATGAGAGCGCCCTGATCCGCGCCCTGCGCGACGGGATCATCGGGGGAGCCGGGCTTGATGTCTACGAGTTCGAGCCGCAGGTACCCGAGGCTCTCAAGGAAATGGAAAACGTGACGCTGCTGCCGCATCTCGGCACGTCTTGTCACGACGTTCGGGTAGGCATGGGCCTGATGGCCGTCGACAACCTCGTCGCCTGGGTCGAGGGTCGCGACTTGCCGAACCGTGTCTGACGTTCCGCAGGGATCGAAAGCAGCCTAGGCGCGGGGTACGCGCGACGACAGCGCGAAGACAATCGCTGCTATGCCGATGCAGGTGATCCAGAGCGTCGGGAAGCCAAGGCCTTCGGCGATGAAACCGAGCGCAGGCGGACTGAGGAGGTAGCCGAGATAGGCCACCGACGTCACCGCGGCAAGCGCCGGTCCCGAGCCTTCGCCGAGGTTTCGAGTGGCAACGGCGCGAAAGACTGCCGGTTCCACCGGCCCGACGCCCGCCCCCGCCAGAAAGAAGGCGACAAGGGTCAGTACCATCGGCAGATCGGCGGCGACCCCCGCAAAGCCGACGGTCGCAGCAATCGCCGCCAGTCGGACGGTCGGCATGGCGCGCAACCTGTGTTCGACCGCGTGGGCGATGAGACGTCCTGCAGAGAGACCAAGCGTGAAGGCGGCAGGCGCGAGTCCGGCCATGAACGGAGTGCCCTCGCGCACCTTCTCGACGAAGATCGCAGCCCAACCCTGAGAGGCGGCTTCATTGAAGGCCCCCGCCGCGGCGATCACGGCCAGAAGTAGCAGAACTCCCTTCAGGGGAGCCGCGGTCGGTTTTGCACCGCGTTTCGCAGGCGTGACGTGACCGCCTGCCCGAAGCTCCACGAGGGCGGCCACGACAAGGGCTGCCACGACAAAAGCGAAGATCACCGTCAACGACGCTCCCGCTCCCCGCGCCCAGCCCGCCGTTGCGGCAGCGGCAAGACTTGCGGCCGGAAAAAGCGCATGGGTCCGGTTGAACAGTCGCGCGCCCGTGTCGCGCTCGACACGCGCGGTGCGGTTGTTCAGCGCGATGTCGAGCGCACCGGAGGCCCCTCCGGTGACGGCAAATGCCACGAGCAATCCGCCAAGGCCGTCCAGAAACGGCAGAAGTGCGGCACCGACCGCAAAGGCCGCCATGGCTCCCGGAATCGCCACGGGTTCGACACGGTCAAGCCAGCGCCCGAAGACACGCATCACAGGCAGCGCGGTCAAGGCCATGATGCCCAGGGCCAGGCCGAAGGCCGCATCGGAAAGCCCGGCGCGCGCCTGGAGCGCCGGAAAGGACGCAGCGGCCGAACCCCAGAAGATACCTGCTGCTCCATAGCAGGCGAAAAGCGATGCAATCTGCAAGCGTGCGGAAGAAATCATCGCGATGTGTCGCCCACGGCTTCGCGCCAGTGCCGGCGGCAGAGGCTGACATAGGTTTCATTGCCGCCGATCTGCACTTGCTCGCCCTCCAGGACCGCCTTGCCGGACGCATCCTGCCTGACGACCATGGTGGCCTTGCGACCGCAAAAGCAGATTGTGCGCGCTTCGCGCATCTCGTCTGCGAGCGCCAGCAGCGTGGCGGAGCCGGGGAAGAGTTCTCCCCGGAAGTCGACGCGCAATCCGTAGCACATGACGGGAATATCGAGGTCATCCACGGCCCTGGCGAGTTGCCAGACTTGATCCCTGGTCAGGAACTGCGCCTCGTCCACGAAGGCGCAGGCGCATGGACCGAGTTTGAGGCGTTTCTCAAGCAGGGCGAAGAGGTCCGATGTCTCGTCGAACAAGTCGGCGGCAGAGCTGAGACCGATCCGGCTTCCGACGACGCCGCGCCCCGCGCGCCCGTCGATAGCGGCGGTCAGGAGATAAGTCTGCATGCCGCGTTCGCGGTAGTTGTAGGACGCCTGCAGCAACAGGGTCGATTTGCCCGCGTTCATGGTCGAGTAATGGAAGTAGAGTTTTGCCATGTCAGGCGCTTAGCGCATGCCGGCGGCGGAGGAAACTGTCGTTGTGGCGAAGGGGACTCTGCCCCCCTCGCACAAGACTTGCTTCAGCCGGCCGTTTCGACGGCGCGGCGTGTCATGACGCCGACAAGATGGGCCCGGTATTCGGGCGTGCCGTGGATGTCGCCGATCATGCTGGAGGCATCGACCGAGAGACCCTTGATCGCGTCGGAGGAGAAGGTCGAGGACAGCGCGTCCTCTGCCTCGGTCCAGCGATAGACGCCGCCTTCGGACGCCCCGGTGATCGCGACCCGCACGCCATCCGCATATTTCGCCACGAAGGCGGCGGTCAGTGCAAAACGCGAGGCCGGCTGCAGGAACTTGGCGTAGGCGGACGCCTCGGGGATCGGGAAGTCGACGGAGAGTATGATCTCGCCCTCTTCCAGTACGGTTGTGAACATCCCGTCGAAGAAATCGTCGGCGGCGATCCGGCGGGTATTGGTCACCACGCTAGCCCCAGTCCCGAGAACGGCCGCGGGATAGCAGGCCGAGGGATCGTTGTTCGCCAGCGACCCGCCAAGCGTGCCCTTGTTGCGGACCGCCGGGTCTCCGATGCCGCCGGCCAGTGCCGCCAGCCCCGGGAAGTGCTCGGCCGCCTCACGGGCGACCACGGCATGAGGCGTGGCCCCTCCGATCGACAGCGTGCCGCCATCGCGGCAGACGCCCTGCATCTCGGGGATGCCGGTCAGACTGACCAGCATCGCCGGAGAGGCCAGGCGCTGTTTCATCGTCGGGATGAGGGTCTGGCCACCGCCGAGTGCCTGGGCCTCATCGCCCTTCAGAGCCGCCACGGCCTCGTCGATGGTCGAGGGTTTGGTAAATTCGAAGTTGTACATGTCTGTCTCCTCAACCGTTCATCGCTGACCAGACGCGCACTGGCGTCATCGGCATGTCGATATGATCCACCTTGTGTCCGCCCGAGTGCAGCGCGTCGATGACGGCGTTCACAAGCGCCGGGG
>CAZRNL010000376.1:0-3363 GCA_964601395.1 uncultured Silicimonas sp.
ACCTGCAATCTTTCGTCGACCGCTTCCGCGCCAAGGCGTCGAAGGCCACGCAGGCCCAGTCGCGCCTGAAGATGATCGCGAAGATGACGCCGATCAACTCGCCGCAGGAGGCCGCGCTCCGAAAGTTCACCTTTCCCGAACCCGAAGAACTGTCGCCGCCAATCATCAACATGGAATCGGCTTCCGTCGGCTACGACGAACGCGCAGTCCTGGCGAAACTCTCGCTGCGCATCGACCAGGACGACCGGATCGCTCTCTTGGGGCGCAACGGCGAAGGCAAGTCGACGCTCTCGAAGCTTCTCGCAGGCAAGCTCGATCCGATGGGCGGCCGCGTCACCCGTGCGCGCAAACTTCGCATCGGCTACTTCGCCCAGCACCAGCTCGACGAGCTTCATGTCGACGAGACCCCCATCGACCACGTTCGCCGCCTGCGCCCGACCGAGGCTCCGGGCAAGCACCGCTCACGCCTCGCCGGCTTCGGCATCGCCGCCCAGCAGGCCGATACCATCGCGGGGCGTCTCTCGGGCGGCCAGAAGGCGCGGCTTTCCCTTCTGCTGGCGACGATCGACGCGCCGCACCTCCTGATCCTCGATGAACCGACCAACCATCTCGACATGGAAAGCCGGGAAGCGCTGATCGAGGCGCTGACGGCCTACACCGGAGCGGTGATCCTCGTCTCCCATGACATGCATCTTCTCTCCCACGTCGCCGACCGGCTCTGGCTGGTCAAGGACGGCCGTGTCGGTCCTTACGACGGCGATCTCGAGGATTACCGCCGGATGCTTCTGGATGCTCCCGCGCCGAAGCCCGAACGTGAAAAGGTCAAGCCCGGCAGACCCTCCCGCCAGCAGATCACCGAATTGCGGCAGGTGGCTTCCACCGCAGAGGCGCGCGTCCAGAAGATGATGGACCTGCGCGAGAGACTTGCAGCAAAGCTGGCCGATCCCAGGATCTATGATCCGAACCGGGCAGGCGAGGTCGAAGGCTGGCAAAAGAAGTTCGCCGAAGTCGAGGAAGGCCTCGAACGTGCCGAGGCGCTCTGGGAACGGGCGCTCGAACGCCTCGAAGAAGCCAACGGCTAGGGAGCCCGGTCGACCGCAGGCAGCCGGACATAGGTCACACCGTCCACCGTCTCGATCAGAAGCGAACCGAAGCGCGGAATCCGCTGGAAGGGCGGCTCTATGTCGAAACAGTCCCGCAGAGGGTCATCGCACATCGTCACGGGTTTGCCCGTCAGATAGCGCAATCGATAGCCCAAGCCGTCGGGAAACTGGATAGCCGGGAGCCATGCTTCCTCGAACGACATGTAGGATCCATAGACGAAAATCTCGTTTGTTCCCGCAGGAATCCTGGTCGCAAAGTCTCGCGTGGCCTTCTGCCAAGGCTGGAAATATCCGTAGTTATCGACTCTCGTGACCGCCAGGTGACCGATCATGACGAAAAGGCCCAACTGGAGCGTCAGAAGCCGCGCCCGCCTCGTGCCGAGAAGTGAAGCCGCCCGCACCATCCCGTAGGCCAGCGGCAACCAGAGGAAAATCGTCGCGCGCACAGGTACGAACACGCCGTTCAGAACCGAATGCACCGACAGAAGTCCTATGCCCAGCACCGCCGCCGCCACTGCGAAAAGCCCCTCCATCCGGTCGTGCCGGTACACGATCAACATGCCGATCGCACCGATGGCAAAGATCGCGTAGCCCACAGTCAGCGAGCCGAACCCGAGGATATAGAGTAGCCTCAACCCCAGATCGGAGACCTGTCCCAGGTTCCCGACGTAATCCATGATACCCTTGGCTTCGCTGGTTACACGCCAGTCAGCGACCTCCACTCCGAACACTCCATGATGGAAGTAGTTCAGCGTATTGGTCGCCACCATGGCCAACCCAAGCCCCAGCCCGAACAGCGCCAGCGTCTTGACCAGTCCACCGATGCTCCGTTCGGAATCGGGTCGCATGAGGAAGGTCGCAAGAATGATGAAAGGGTATGTCGTGTAGGCGTTATAGCTCAGCGGCACGAAGACCAGCATCATCACCGCCGCCGTCCGTCGAGACATGAAAAGGTTCAGCAATGCATAGGCCGCAAGCAGCCAAACCGCCGGAATCAGCGTGTTGAACCATTGCGCGATGTTGAACTCCATCGGCGTCATCACGACAAGCGCCGCCAAGGCCGCCGCCTCCATCAAGCGCGCGCGCCCCGCACCAAGCGCAGCCACCGCAAAGGCGGCGGCGAATGTGGCCCATCCGGTGAGATAGATCAGATAGTTGACCGAGGTCGACCAGAGCACGGGCCGTGCAATCCACCAGTAGTTCAGCCAGCGGCCCTCGCTCAGCGTCTTCCAGTAGAACGCGTCCTCGTCCCCGAACACGGCGGGAAAGTCGTCGTGCCGAACAAAGGGATCGGCCAATTGCATGAAGGGCAGCAAAATCGCCAGGCTCACGGCAACGGCCAGCACCGGCAACAACGCCGCTGTCGTCGAGCGTCGTCGCAGGGTCATTGCGGACCCCGGACCGGCGTGGTTTGCCAAAGTCTTCGACACGGTTTGCAGCCGATGGCTCCCGAAGTATCCCTCGCGCGCATTTGCCGTCGGACACACCCGCCTGACAACCGAGGGATTGAAGCTCCGGTCGCGCCGTGCTTCTTGCGCAACAAGGCGGCTCCCGACTTGCGCATCCCGGCGTTCACGGCTTCATCTTGCTTCAAGTACGCAAATGACGCACACCTGCGCCAGCGCACGTTCGTCGGAAGCGCCGGACCAAAGAGCCGTCGGCTGGGCGGCACTTGACGGAAAACTTCCCTGAAAACCACGCACCCGCGCCATACTCATTACACTTTTCGACGCAATAGTCTCAGATGTGTAGTGCCGGTTTGAATGGTAGATGGTGAATGGTGATGGAATATCTTGTGTATGTGGGCCCGGTTTCTCTTGCCCTGGTTCCGGTGTCGGTAGTTGGCTTGATCGTATTGAACTTGAAAAGGCGCTGATCTCGCGCCTTCTCTGATAATCCAAACAAAAAGCGCGCCCTGGACGGACGCGCTTTTCGTGTCTTGTCTGAAGTTCTTCGGCGTCAGCGCTTCGAGAACTGGAAGCTCTTGCGGGCCTTGGCCTTGCCGAATTTCTTGCGCTCGACGACCCGGCTGTCGCGTGTCAGGAAGCCCGCTGCCTTGAGCGCGGCGCGCAAGGACGGGTCATAAAGCTGCAGCGCCTTCGAGATGCCATGCTTGACCGCACCGGCCTGCCCGGACAGACCACCGCCCTTGACGGTCGCCATCACGTCGAACTCGCCCTCGCGGCCGGCCACCTGAAACGGCTGGCGCAGGATCATCTGCAGCACGGGGCGGGCGAAATACTCCGCCCTTTCCTTGCCG
>CAZRNL010000377.1:0-3362 GCA_964601395.1 uncultured Silicimonas sp.
AGACCGGGTAGGCGTCGTGGCCGCGTCCGGCCATGCCGATGACATCGTTGACCTGGACTTCGCGGCAGGCGCGGACGCAGAGGTTGCACTGGATGCAGGCGTCGAGATTGACGCTCATCGCGACGTGGCTGTCGTCGAGAAGGGGGATGCGGCCTTCGTCGAGTTTCGGAAAGCGGCTGGCTTCGACGCCCTGCGCTTCGGCCATGTCCCAGAAATGCGAGGACCGGTCGTGCGACACTTCGCGCGGGGGCTGGTCGGCCATCAGCATCTCGACGACCAGCTTGCGGGCCTGAACCTCGCGGGAACCCTGCGTCGAGACATTCATGCCGTCGGACGGCGTGCGGATGCAGGAGGCGGCCAGCACACGCTCGCCCTCGATGGCCACCATGCAGGCACGGCAGTTGCCGTCCGAGCGATAGCCCGGTGCGTCCTTGTGACAGAGGTGCGGGATCGTCGTGCCACAGCGTTTGGCGACTTCCCATATCGTCTCGCCCTTGCGGGCGTCTACTTCGCGCCCATCGAGCATGAATCGGATGGTGTCGGACATGACGAAGGCTCCCTTGTTGCGGTCAGCTTAAAGCACTGTCGGGTCACTTGAAACGGGCCGTAGACGACAGTGCGCGGTGCATTTGCGGCGAGCGCGCCTCAGACACCGCTGGCCGCGATCTCGATCAGGCTGTGATGCCCCCATGTGACGACGCCGATCCAGACCATCATCGAAAAACGCATCCAGCGGCGCGGTGCGTTCTGCATGAAGGCGAGCCCGATCGTGAGAAGGATCAGAACGCCGGGGACAAGAAGCAGCCACGGGAACTGATAGCGGTCGCCGAAAAGGGCGAATGCGTCGATGCGCAGCATCATGAAGAAGCTGACGAGCACGGACACCGGATAAAGCACGACAATCAACAGCGCGAGTTTTCTGGCCAAACGACGATTCCTCGCTCAATCCGGCGATGCTGCATTGCGAAGTCGCCCCGGAGACAAGCCTCTGGAAAGGCTCACGGCTCATCATAGATCAATGCGCGCTGGCGACGCAGTTTCTCTCCGATCAGGCAATCGTATCCGTCAGCGGTCTGTCCGGTGACCTGCGCGGGCCAGAGCGCCTCGGGCGGGCCGGCAAGCTCCAGCACGATCTTGCGACGGACGGCCATGGGAAAGTCTTTCCATTCGAGGACCGGGATCACGAAAGCGCCGGGTCCGCCGATCACGCATTCCCGGTAGTAGATGTCCAGATCGTCGATGCCCCAGCGCGAGGTGCTGTCTTCTGTCATCAATGGCAGGCCGTTGATCACGATGCCCGCCGCCACTGCCGCATCGCGCGCGTCGGTGACCGGCAGTCCATCGTTGTTGGGGCCGTCGCCGGAGATGTCTATAACCCGCCGGAGACCCTCGAACTCGTTGGTTTCAATATCGAAAAGCGCATACTCCAGCGCTCCGGAAATCGAAGTGCGGCGCATCGAGTAATCAAAATCCGTGGTCAGCTGGGCCGATACGCTTTCGGCCGCCTCCCGGCTGTCGATCAGCGTCCAGGGTATGACGACGCGTTGAAGATGCCGCCCGGCCCATTCGACGTAGGTGATCGCGACCGTGCCTGTATAGCTGTTCAGGATCGCGCCCACGACTTCGTCCGAGGCAATCGCCTCGGCATAGCCGCGACGCTGTATCTCCAACTCCACCGGGCCCATCGAGCGCGATACGTCGACCATCAGCGCAAGTTCCACGTCGACCTCGGTGGTTTGGGCGAATGCGGGCATGGCCATGCAAAGGGTTGTGGCGGCGAGGCGAAACATTGGACAAGTATGGCGCATCCGGTCGGCAGGCCAAATCACATTTCGTCGTTTGGCGGAAACCGGAATGCCATCGAGCGCGTTCAGATCGAAACAGGGGATGTCCATCGTGTCCGAAGTCGCCACGGAAGAGCGGTCGAACTGGCCACAGAAGACATTGGCCATAATCGCAATCTTCGCGGTGATCGTGATCGCCCGGAACTTTCTCATGCCGATTTTCCTGGCATTCCTTCTGTCGCTGACCTTTTCCCCCATCCGCAGGACGCTGCAACGGCGCGGGGTGCCGCCGTCCGTCACCTCGGCCGCACTGGTCCTGGCGCTGATCACGGTGACCGGGCTGCTGATCGTGGCGCTCGCCACACCGATCCAGAATTATGCGCAGAACAGCCAGACCATCGCATTCGAGGTCGGCCAGAAACTGCGCGGCATCAGCGAGACTTTGCGGCAGGTGTCCGAGGCCAGTGACCAGGTGCAGGAAATGACCGATGCGGCCGGGGGGTCGGGCGAGGAGGTCGAGAAAGTCGTCGTCGAGGACGGCGGGCTGGTGACGAAATTCGTCTTCAACGCACCCATCGTGGTCGGGCAGTTGCTGATCTTCCTCGTGCTGCTCTTTTTCCTGACAGCGTCCGGCGACATGTTCTACGAGAAGCTGGTTCAGGCCAGTCCCACGTTCGCCGACAAGAAACGCGCGGTAGGCATCGCCTATGACATCGAGCGCAAGCTCAGCCGGTATTTCTTTACCATCGCCTTGATAAATGCCTGCCTCGGCGTGACCATCGGGGCTTTGTTGTGGTGGATCGGAATGCCCAATCCGCTGCTGTTCGGGGTCGCGGCCTTCGCGCTGAACTTCATCCCGTATATCGGGGCGATGGCGGGCGTCGCCCTGACCTTCGCGATCGGCCTCGTGTCGTTCGATACGGCCGGACAGGCTGCCTTCGCGGCTGGCATCTACCTGCTCTGCACCACGCTGGAGGGACAGCTGGTCACCCCCTATGCGGTCGGCCGACGTCTGAAGCTGAACCCGGTGATCGTCTTCATCGCCGTCGCCTTCTGGGGCTGGGCGTGGTCCTTCATCGGCATGTTCATCGCAGTCCCGGCGCTGATCGGGCTGCGCGTTCTGTCCGAGCACATACCTGCGCTGGAAAACCTCGGGATCTTCCTGTCGGGCCAGCAAACGCCGGAGGAACAGAGAGTGGGCCGGGAGCAAGCGTAGAGGCAACTCCGGTGACGGTCCGGTGACGGTGCGATACCTGCCTCAGAACTCGCGGTCGCCGTTCTGCTGCCAGGGTTTGACCAGGTTTCCGAACCGTGTGAAACGCCCCTCGAACGACAGCTCGATCGAACCGATGGGGCCATGGCGCTGCTTGCCGATCACAACTTCGGCGCGGCCGTGGAGACGTTCCATCTCCTCCTGCCACTTCGCCATGGCCTCCAGATCGTGATCGCCGGGTTTCTCCCGTTCCTTGTAGTATTCCTCCCGGAATACGAACATCACGACATCGGCGTCCTGCTCGATGGAGCCTGATTCACGTAAATCACTGAGTTGGGGCCGCTTGTCCTCGCGGTTCTCGACCT
>CAZRNL010000378.1:0-2462 GCA_964601395.1 uncultured Silicimonas sp.
CAGGACCAGGCGATGGCCTATGGCGTGGACTTCAGCCGCTACCGCGAGCCGAAGCGCGCCGTGGACAACATGAACCTGGGCCCGCTTGTCGGCACCCACATGACCCGCTGCATTTCCTGCACCCGCTGCGTGCGATTCATCACCGAAGTGGCCGGGATGCCCGAGTTGGGCCAGACGGGACGCGGCGAAGATTCCGAGATCACATCCTACCTGGGGCAGACGCTCGATTCCGAGTTGCAGGGCAATATCGTTGACCTGTGCCCGGTCGGGGCGCTGACATCGAAGCCTTATGCATTCACCGCGCGTCCCTGGGAACTGACCAAAACCGAGACAATCGACGTCATGGATGCGCTTGGCAGCAACATCCGCGTGGATACAAAGGGGCGCGAAGTCATGCGCATCCTGCCGCGCAACCATGACGGCGTGAACGAGGAGTGGCTGTCGGACAAGTCACGCTATGCCTGGGACGGGCTGCGCCGTCAGCGACTGGACAAGCCTTACATCCGCGAGAACGGCAAGTTGCGACCGGCAACCTGGGGCGAAGCTCTCGGGGCCGCTGCCGCCGCGATGAAGGGGGGCAAGGTTGCCGGACTTATTGGCGACCTCGCTCCGGTCGAGGCGGTCCATGCCCTTAAAATGGTGGTCGGTGGTCTTGGCGGTGCGGTCGAATGCAGGACAGATGGTGCGAAACTGCCTGCGGGCAACCGCTCGGCCTATGTCGGTATGGCGACGATTGAAGACATCGAAACGGCCCAAGCGATCATGCTGATCGGCTGCAATCCGAGAGCCGAGGCGCCGGTACTCAATGCCCGAATCCGCAAAGCGTGGCTCCGCGGCGCCAAGATTGGCCTTGTCGGTCCCGCCGTGGACCTGACCTATGACTATTTCCATCTCGGAAACGGGCATGACGGTTTGCGGTCGCTTGTTGACGGTGATCACTCGGATGCACTTTCGCGCCGCAGTCTGGTCATCGTGGGCATGGGGGCGTTGACCGGGCCCGCCGGAGCTGCAGTTCTGGCGGACGCAATGGCCTTTGCCGCGAGTACGGACTCCGAGTTTCTGGTCCTGCACACCGCTGCAAGCCGTGTTGGTGCGCTGGACCTTGGAGCGGTTACCGAAGGCGGATTGGGTGCGGCGCTGGACGGTGCCTCCACGGTCTACAACCTTGGTGCGGACGAAGTGGAAATTCCTGCCGGTGCGACCGTGATCTATCAGGGAAGCCATGGCGACCGGGGCGCGCACAGGGCGGACATCATCCTGCCCTCTGCCGCATGGACCGAGGAAAACGGGCTGTTCGTGAATACCGAGGGTCGGCCGCAACTTGCCATCCGAGCCAGCTTTCCGCCGGGAGAGGCCAAAGAGAACTGGGCGATCCTGCGCGCCCTGTCGGCCGAACTGGATGCAACGCTTCCCTATGACAGCCTCGCGCAGCTCCGCAAGGCGCTGGTCGCCGAGGTGCCGCAACTCAAGGCCATTGACGCTGTTCGGAAGAACGAATGGCGTGTCGTCGAGGCCGATGGAGACGCGGGCGAGTTCGGCCATGCGGTCACCGATCACTATCTGACCAACCCGATCCTGCGCGCGGCGCCCCTGATGGCTGAATTGCAGTCGGGCGCGCGGGCAAGAAAGTCAGGTAAACTCGCGGCGGAATAGGGCATTCTGGTCTGGCATGTCAGGCCAAGATGAGGTTTAGAAGGGGCGGCGAAGATCGCCCTCTTGCGAACGGCAAAAGTGGGAACACATGGCTGAGTTTCTGACGACACCCCTCGGCATCCTTGTGACCGTTGCGGCCCAGTCGCTGCTGGTCATCGGCTTTGTTATGGTCAGTCTTCTGTTCCTCGTTTACGGCGACCGCAAGATCTGGGCGGCTGTCCAGATGCGGCGTGGTCCAAACGTGGTGGGTCCCTGGGGCATTCTGCAGACGGTCGCGGATGCACTAAAGTACGTGGTCAAGGAGGTCGTGATCCCGGCCGGAGCCGACCGGACGGTCTTCATGCTTGCTCCGCTTGTGTCCTTCGTGCTCGCGATGATCGCCTGGGCGGTCATTCCGTTCAATGACACATGGGTTCTCGCCGACATCAACGTGGCAATCCTGTACGTTTTCGCTGTCTCCTCCCTGGAGGTCTACGGCGTGATCATGGGCGGGTGGGCGTCGAACTCTAAGTATCCGTTTCTCGGATCGCTTCGGTCGGCGGCGCAGATGATCTCCTACGAAGTCTCGATAGGTCTGATCATCGTCGGCGTGATCCTGACGACGGGCTCGTTGAACTTCGGTGACATCGTGCGCGCTCAGGACGGAGACTGGGGGCTATTCAGCTGGTACTGGTTGCCGCACTTCCCGATGGTTTTCCTGTTCTTCATCAGCGCGCTGGCCGAGACGAACCGTCCGCCTTTCGACCTTCCGGAGGCGGAATCGGAGCTGGTGGCCGGTTACCAGGTGGAATACTCATCCACGCCCTTCC
>CAZRNL010000378.1:2472-3358 GCA_964601395.1 uncultured Silicimonas sp.
CTGTTCTTCGGCGGCTGGCTGTCGCCGGTGCCGTTCCTGCCGGACGGGCCGCTGTGGATGGTCGCAAAGATGGCGTTTTTCTTCTTCCTCTTCGCCATGGTGAAGGCAATTGTGCCGCGCTACCGCTACGACCAACTGATGAGGCTGGGCTGGAAAGTGTTCCTGCCGATGAGTCTTGCCTGGGTGGTGCTGGTGGCCTTCTTCGCGAAATTCGGACTGTTCGGCGGTGCCTATGCCCGCTGGACCGTGGGAGGCTGACGCTTGGGCGTCGACATCGAAATATTCGAGAGGCTCGTCGAGCTGTCGACCCGATTCCGGCCAAAAGGGCGGACGCTGATGCTTGGCCGTCAGAAGTTCATTCCCGGCGAGCGTTTTGCCTGGCGGTTCGACAAGATCCTGGCAGATGCCGGTCTGACCTTGAACCTTGCCGACCTTGTGCAGGACGACGGGTATTCCGAAACCCTGTTTCGGAAGTTGGGGTTCGGTGAGATCGAGACGATGGACTTCTCGCCCTACGAAGGTGCGGGCGTTCTCCACGATCTGAACGAACCCGCGCCGAAGACGCTCGAGAAGAAGTTCGACTTCATCTTCGATGGCGGCACGATCGAGCATGTCTTCAACGTGCCAGTTGCACTGGCAAGCGTGTTCCGGATGCTGTCAGTCGGCGGGCGGTTTCTGTCCGTGAACGGGTTGAATGGCTGGCAAGGGCACGGGATGTACCAGTTCAGTCCGGAGCTGGTCTGGTCTTTCTGGCGCAGGAATTGTGGCTGCGAGGTGCATGGCTGCCTCGGCATCCAGAAACACCCGCGCGGGATCGGCAAGCGTGTCGCGTTCATCGACCCGGCTGATCGTGGCGCGCGGCTTCCACTCGGACGGATGGTGCCCG
>CAZRNL010000379.1:0-3357 GCA_964601395.1 uncultured Silicimonas sp.
CGCTGTGGAACATCTGGCACTCCGTTCCAGTCTGATGATCGTTCATGCCCGCATTCGCGCCCCCACAGAAGTCGGGAAGCGGCACAGCGTGACCTATTTTCGCCTCGCTTGGGCCAAGTTTCGGCCCGTACTCGTCGATATAGGGAGCCAGGTCCATTGGAATAAAGGGTTTAGGGGCATGTCACTTCTGGAAGATGTTGCTGACGAGCTTGCGAAACGCGCGACTCAGATCATTGCGCGCACGGACGACGACACGATCGAGAAACGGATCGCACAGGAAATCGGATCATCTTCACCGACGCTTCAGGAAGCCTTCCTGACGGCAATGCGAATCCGGAGGGCGGAACTGCGAGGAAACCGCATCATGGACAAGTTCGAGAAGGGCGAGAAAATCGAGAAGGCCGGGATATCCTCGCAGCCGCAGGACGAATTCGGCCACTGACACGATAGGTCAGAGCGCGCGCACCAACCAGATCAGCAGAACACCGCAAGCGACCGCGCCGAGACCGATGGCGCGGCGGGTCTCAAGCGGTGTTTCTGCGATCAGGCGCACCAGGTCCTCCAGACGCGAAGGGGCCAGTGCGAACACCAGCCCCTCGATAACCAGAACTAGCCCGAGAGCCAGGAAGATATCTGCGATCATTCTCTTTCGGGCGCCTGGCCAGAGCGAAGGTAGTCGAAGAATTCGCTGTCAGGCGTCATCACCATCGACGAACGGCTACCGGGCAGCGCCTTTTCATAGGCCTCGAGCGAACGGTAGAACGCAAAGAACTCGGGGTCGGCGCTAAACGCCTCTGCAAAAATCGCGTTACGCTCGGCATCGGCTTCACCGCGGATCACCTGCGCTTCGCGTTCGGCATCCGAAATCGTCTCGGTCACCGTCCGGTCGGCAAGGGCGCGCACGCGTTGTGCGGCCTCGTTACCACGGGCGATCTCGTCGGCGGCTTCGCGTTCGCGTTCTGCGCGCATACGGGCGAAGGTTGCCTCGAGGTTCTGTTCGGGCAGGTTTGTCTTCTTGAGGCGCACGTCAACCACCTCAAGCCCAAGCCCCTGAGCACTGGTCTGCGCCTGTGCGCTGATGCGGCGCATCAGGTCGCGGCGCTCTGCCGACAGGATCGTGTTCGACGTGACCTGATCGGCACCCAGAACCTCGCGGATTTGCGCGTTGAGGATCGACGAAAGGCGGTCTTCTGCGGCTCCGACACCGCCCACGCCAACGGCCTGTCGAAACTGCACGACATCGCGGATGCGGTAGCGCGTAAAGGCGTCAACCACGAGACGGCGATCGTCCGACGGCGTCACTTCGATTGTGTCTGTATCAAGCGACAGGATGCGGGCGTCATAACGCACCACCTCCTGAATGAAGGGGATCTTGAAGTTGAGCCCCGGCTCCTCGCGTACGGACTTGATCTGGCCGAATTGCAGCACAAGCACCTTTTCGCGTTCATCCACAACGAAGATCGACGACAGCATCACGAACAACGCCACCGCGATGGCGGGAAGAATGAATTTGGATTTTCCCATGATCTCAGTTCCCTTGTTCAGTGGTCGCGGAGCCGCGGCGCAATTCGTTCAGTGGAAGATAGGGTACGACGTTGCTGCCTGATCCATCACTGCCTATTATCGAACTGTCCAATATGGTCTTGTCGATACCACCCAGGATACGCTCCATGGTTTCCAGGTAGAGTCGTTTTCGCGTAACCTCCGGGGCTTTCGAATACTCAGTCAGCACCGAGGTAAAGCGGCTCGCGTCACCCTCGGCTTCGTTGACCACGCGAGCACGATATCCTTCCGAGTCTTCGAGAATCTGTGCGGCTTGGCCGCGGGCTTCGGCGAGTGCGCGGTTGGCATAGGCATCGGCCTGACGCTGCAACCGATCGCGTTCCTGTTCGGCAGCCTGTACTTCGCGGAATGCATCGATCACCTCAAGCGGAGGGTCGGCCTTGTCGAGGTTGACACGGACAATGCGAATACCGCTTTCATACTCATCCATGGTGGCCTGAATGTCGGCCAGCGCCGTGTCGGCAATCAGACCACGGTCTCGGTTCAGGATCGGCGACAGGTTCGATGCCGCGATGATCTCCCGCATCACCGATTCGGACGCTGCCTGCACGGTCAGCTGAGGATCGCGGATATTGAACAACAGCTTGGCTGGGTCGGAGACGTTCCAGACGACCTGAAAGTCGATGTCAACGATATTGGCATCCGTGGTCAACATGAGCCCTTCGTCACGTCCACCCACGCGGCGCCCGATATCTTCTGTCCGCTCGGAGGTAACGTTCACGACCTCGGCGGTCACCAGAGGCCATGGCGCAAAGTTCAGACCGGGCTGACCAGTCTTGTAATAAGCACCCAGGAACAACTCGACGGACTGTTCTTCGGGTTTCACAGTATAGAACGACGAAAAAGCCCAGAGACCTGCCAGGACCAGTGCGCCAAGTCCGATGGTTCCCCGGGTCAGCTTCGGCCCTTCGCCTCCGCCTCCGCCATTCGGACCGCGAGGCCCGCCTGGCCGCCCGCCCATCAGGACCTTGAGCTGCTCTTGCCCCTTTTTCATGATTTCTTCGATCTCGGGGATCTGGGGTCCGTCCTGTCCTGGTCGTCGTCCCGGGCGTCGGTCGTCGTCGTTGCCGTCATTGCCACCGCGAGAACCGCCGCCCCCGCCGCCCCAGGGTCCACCGTTGTTATTGGCCATAAGAGGTTGTTTCCCTATTTTGGTCTTCTGTTCTGTTCTTGAACGCTAACTGTAGCCTCTCGGCGCCTTTTTCAAGCTGTTCTGATCGGGTTTGCCATCGTGACGAGTTCTTCCGACATGGTCGGGTGTACTGCAACTGTTCTATCGAAGTCCTCTTTCGTCAGGCCCGCCTTGACGGCAATGCCGACCATCTGGATCAACTCGCCTGCATCAGGGGCGACGATATGACATCCCAGGACCACGCGTGTCGCCTTGGATACGATCAGCTTCATCAGCACCCGATCGGACTTTTCGGCGAAGGCAGTCTTCATTGGGCGGAACGATGTGCAATAGACCTCGATCTCTTCCTTCTCGCGTGCCTGTTCCTCTGTCAGGCCGACTGCGCCCAACTCTGGCTGGGTGAAGACAGCCGAGGGCACATTCGAGTGATCGACCGCGGTCGGGTTATTCTTGAAGACCGTCTCGGTGAAGGCCATGCCCTCGCGGATGGCGACGGGCGTAAGCTGGATCCGATCGGTCACGTCTCCGATGGCGTAGATAGTGTCGACCGCAGTTTTCGAGTAGGCATCGACCTCGATCGCGCCCCGCCGGTTGATCTTCACGCCCAACTCCTCCAACCCCAACCCTTGGCTGTTGGGAGCGCGGCCCGTGGCGAAGAACAC
>CAZRNL010000380.1:0-3357 GCA_964601395.1 uncultured Silicimonas sp.
TTCTCGGGCAACATCTACGGTGCCACCTTCTTCATGGCGACCGGGTTTCACGGCCTGCACGTGATCATCGGGACGATCTTCCTTTTCGTCTGTTACCTGCGTCTGCGGGCCGGCCACTTCACGCCGGAGAAGCACATCGGCTTCGAGGCCGCCGCGTGGTACTGGCACTTCGTCGACGTGGTCTGGCTGTTCCTGTTCGCCGCGATCTATATCTGGGGCAGTTGATCCGCCCTTCTGACTGACAATCGAGAATGGGCGCGGGTTTTCCGCGCCCATTTCGCACGAGGCACCATGCGGCGCTATCTGATTCCCCTCATTTTCGGTATTGGCGGCTTCGCCGTTCTGTTCTGGCTGGGCCACTGGCAGCTTCAGCGCCTGACGTGGAAAGAGGGTGTTCTTGCCGATATTGATGCGCGGATCACGGCGGCGCCGGTCGCCGTTCCGCCTTCGCCCGATCCCGAAGCGGACCGCTATCTGCCTGTGACCGCGACGGGTGATCTTGTTGGCACGTCGCTGCGGGTCCTCGTCTCGACCAAGGAGCGCGGCGCGGGATACAGGCTTGTCACGCCCCTGGTGCTGGAGGATGGCCGCCGTGTCATGGGGGACGAAGGCTTCGTCGGCATGGAAGAGAACGCCGCCCCCGGGGCCGCCGCCGGCGTCACCGTCACCGGGAACCTGCACTGGCCCGACGAGGTGGACAGCTGGACACCCGAGCCCGACATGTCCGAAGGCCTGTTCTATGCCCGCGACGTCCCCGCCATGGCCAGCGCCCTCGGCACCGACCCTGTCCTGATCGTGGCCCGCACCGTGACCGGCACGGATGCGCGCGCGACGCCACTTCCAGTGACATCCGAGGGCATTCCCAACAACCATCTGGGCTATGCGGTGCAGTGGTTTGGCCTGGCCATCGTATGGCTGGGGATGACTCTGTTCCTGCTCTGGCGTATCCGTCAGCGGACGGCCTGAGGAGAACGGTTTGCAGTATATCTCGACGCGGGGAAAAGCCCCGGTTCTGAGCTTCGAAGATGCGATGCTGTCGGGGCTTGCCAGCGATGGCGGGCTTTATGTCCCCGAGACGATCCCGATGTTGTCGCAGGCAGAAATCGGCGCGTTGGCAGGGTTATCCTATGAGGAAACCGCCTTTCGGGTGATGTGGCCGTTCATCGGGGATGCCTTCACCGAAGACGAGTTTCGGGGGCTGATCGCCAATGCCTACGCGGATTTCGGACACGCCGCGCGTGCGCCGCTCGTTCAGTTGGGCTCCAACCACTTCCTTCTGGAATTGTTCCATGGGCCGACGCTGGCCTTCAAGGATTTCGCGATGCAGCTGATAGGTCGGCTGTTCGAGGCGGTCCTTACCCGGCGGGGTGAAAGGGTGACGATCGTGGGGGCGACCAGCGGCGACACCGGTTCGGCCGCGATAGAGGCTTTCCGGGGGCTGGATGCGGTCGACGTGGTGATCCTGTTCCCGCATGGACGGGTAAGTGAAGTGCAGCGCCGTCAGATGACGACGCTCTCCGAGGCGAACGTTCACGCTGTGGCGGTCGACGGCGATTTCGACGACTGTCAGGCTGCGGTCAAGGATATGTTCGCGGACATCGCCTTTCGCGATGAGGTACGGCTGGCGGCGGTGAACTCGATCAACTGGGCGCGGGTGTTGGCGCAGGTGGTCTATTACTTCTCATCCTCCGTATCTCTTGGCGCGCCGTCCCGAAACGTAAGCTTCACTGTGCCCACAGGCAATTTCGGGGACATATTCGCAGGCTACATTGCCCGGCGGATGGGGCTGCCGATCGACCGGCTGGTGATCGCCACCAATCGCAATGACATCCTGCACCGCACGATCCGGTCCGGGGCCTATACCAAGGAAGGCGTAGAGCCGACGATCAGCCCCTCGATGGACATCCAGGTGTCGTCCAATTTCGAGCGCGCCCTGTTCGACGCCTATGGGCGCGATGCGGGTGCGGTTGCGCAACTGATGGACGAGTTGAAGACCAGGGGCGGATTTCCGGTCAGTCAGGGCGCTATCGGTGCGCTGCGGGAAATCTACGATTCCGGTCGCTGTTCCGAAGATGAAACCCGCGCGACGATCCGCCGTCTGCACGCATCCACGGGCGAGGTTCTGTGCCCGCATACAGCGGTCGGCGTGAAGGTTGCGGAAGACCAGGCGCCGTCGAGCACTCCGATGATCACGCTGGCCACGGCCCACCCGGCGAAGTTTCCCGATGCGGTTGAAGCGGCGACAGGTCAAAGACCGCCTCTTCCCAATCGGATGGCCGATCTCTATGACCGTCCCGAGCGCATGACGCGGGTGGCCCACGATTTGGCCGCCATCAAGAACCTGATCAGGGAGAAGCGGAGAAGTTGACGGTCGAACTGCATCGCATGGCGAACGGTGTTCGCGTCGTGACCGAGAACATGCCGGGGCTGGCCTCGGCATCGCTTGGCGTCTGGATCATGGCCGGAGGTCGTCACGAGAGGGCGGACCAGAACGGGGTCGCGCATTTCCTGGAGCACATGGCGTTCAAGGGGACGAAAACCAGGAGCGCCCTGCAGATCGCCGAGGCGATCGAGGACGTGGGCGGGTACATCAACGCCTATACCAGCCGCGAGATGACCGCGTACTACGCGCGCGTGCTGGCCGACGATGTCGGACTGGCATTCGATGTGATCTCGGACATTGTTCTGAACCCGGTCTTCGATCCGCGCGAGATCGAAGTCGAACGGCATGTCATCCTGCAAGAGATCGGTCAGGCGCATGACACTCCCGACGACATCATTTTTGACTGGCTTCAGGAAACGGCCTATCCGGATCAACCGTTGGGCCGCACCATTCTGGGTCCCGCCGATCTGATCGAGCGTTTCGATGCGCATGACTTGTCGCGCTTCGTGAGCGAACGATATGCACCTGGCAATATCATTGTCGCGGGTGCTGGGGCGGTCGATCACGATGTTGTCGTGAAGGCTGCCGAGGAAGCGTTCGGCGGTCTGAAATCACGCGCGCAATCGGCCATCGAAACGGCCAGGTTCGGCGGCGGTGAAGTCCGGGTCGAGAAGGCGTTGGAACAGGCGCACTTCGCGATGGCCTTCGAAAGCCCCGGCTACCGGGACGACCAGGTTTACACCGCGCAGATCTTCTCGTCCGCGCTGGGCGGCGGCATGTCTTCGCGGTTGTTCCAGGAGGCGCGCGAAAAGCGCGGACTTTGCTATACGATCTTCGCCCAAACCGGCGCCTACTCGGACAGCGGATTACTGACGATCTATGCCGGGACCAGCGGCGAAGAGATCGGAGAACTGGCCGCGCTGACCATTGATGAGTTGAAGCGCGCAGCCGACGATATGACGGAAGCCGAGATC
>CAZRNL010000381.1:0-3356 GCA_964601395.1 uncultured Silicimonas sp.
GAACATCATACCGAACACAACGCACCCGCGCCAAACTGCCCCACCCCGCCGCACGACACCAGCCCGCGTAGCCGCGGCGCTGGCGTTTCTGCGTGCCATAAATCCCGAGTCGACCGACCAATCGACGACTCTGATCCGAAGCCGGCGGACCCGGCTGAATCTGTGACGAAACGAAAGGAACTGACATGTTGATAACCAAGTTCAAGAAAAGCAAATGGCTGAAAAAGGACGCCGTCGAGGCATTGCCGGCATCCAGGCGGCGCACCCGGATCGTAAACGTTGAGGAAGACGAGGTCGGCGACGATACCAAGCTGGTCTGCTACTTCGACGGCATCGAGAAAGGTCTCCCGTTGAACGCAACGAACATGGATGTGCTGGCGGATGCCAGTGGCAGCCAGGACAGTGACGACTTCATCGGACTGGCCGTCGAAATCGTCGTCGACCCAAACGTCCGGTTTCAAGGCAAGCGAGTCGGCGGCATCGTTTTGAAGCCGATCTGGGAAAGCACACCGGCGCCGGCGGATGAAATCGCATTCGATGACGCGATCCCGTTCGGTGACAACTCGCCACCGCTCGAAGCTTACGAAGACGAAGTCGCGTAATGGATGCGCTGGCAGCGTTTTCGGATGCCATTGTGGGGGCCGGTCTTCCGGCTCCCACTTCCATCATCGCGGACGGCAACCTGCACCGCTTCTCTGCGACCGGCAAACGATCCGACGATTCCGGTTGGTACGTGTTGCACCTGGACGGTATTGCCGCCGGTGTCTTCGGCGACTGGCGTACCGGTCTGGTACAGAAATGGCGCGCCGGCCGTGGCCAGAAACTGACGGCCGCCGAGCGACGTGCGTACCGACAGAAAGTTCGGGACATGAAGCGCCAGCGCGAAGCCGAGACACAACGCCGACATGCTGAAGCGGCACTTCAGGCGGTCGAGATATTCAAGCAATTGCCACCGGCGCCGGCCGATCATCCGTATTTCAAGAGCAAGGGAATCACGGCAAAGGTGCGTGTCGACGAGGATGTCCTCGTCATACCGATGCTCGACCCGGACGGCAAGCTGGCATCGCTGCAGTTCATCGGTCCCGACGGTGACAAGAAATTCCTGCCAGGCGGGCGCGTGACTGGCTGCTACTTCCCGATCGGCACGGCGACCGACGTGCTCTACATCGCCGAAGGACTGGCGACCGGCGCCAGTATCCATGCAGCAACCGGACAGGCGGTCGCGGTTGCATTCAACGCCGGCAATATGAAACCCGTTGCCGAGGCCATGCGAGCCAGGCACCCGTCGTTGCAACTGATTCTGGTGGCCGACAACGACGTGCGGACCGACGGCACCGAGAACACCGGCATCGTCAAGGCAACCGAAGCCGCGGCAGTCGTCGGCGGCCAGGTAGCGGTCCCGGAACTGGACGGCAAAAAATGCGACTTCAACGACGTGCACAACACGGCCGGCCTGGACGCGGTGCGGGACATGCTCGACACGGCAACCGAAGCCGAGCCGGTCGCGACGCCGACGACCGACAACGATAGCCTGGTTGCCGAGCTCGCAGCACTCGGACCCATTCAGTACGGACAACGGCGGAAGGAAGTCGCCAAGCAACTCGGCGTTTCGGTCGGCAGTATTGATGAAGCCGTTCGCCAGGCGCGACGCGAATCGGCCGAAGCAGAAAGCAAGCTGAACTTACTCTTTCCCGACATCGAACCCTGCACTGACACCGTCGACGGCGGTGAGCTCCTGACCGAGATTGCCGGCGAGATTCGACGCTATGTCGTCCTGTCCGAGCATGCCGACACGGCGGCCGCGCTCTGGGTATTGCACACCTACGCGATCGAGGCCGCGTACATCGCACCGATCCTGTGTGTGCAATCTCCGCAGAAACGCTGCGGCAAGACGCAACTGCTGAAACTTCTGGCGGCAATGGTCTACCACGGACTATTGACCGAGAACTTCTCGCTGGCCGCCTTGTACCGCGTTATGGACGAATATCGGCCGACCCTGTTCATTGACGAAGCGGATGCTTTTCTCGATCAGCAAGAGGAAATTCGCGGCATCATTAATAGCGGCCATTCCCGCGGCGGCCGGACCTTGCGCGTCGGTGGCGAGAACCGGGACCAGGTCGAGGTATTTGACAGCTTCGGTCCGAAAGCCATAGCCGGCATCGGCAAACGAAAGGACACCATCGCCGACCGATCTATCGTGATCGAACTGGCACGGCGCCGGAAGGATGAGCCGGTCGAATCGCTGCGGCTGGACCGTCTCGACTATCGGCACCTGCAGGCGCGGTGCGCCGGTTGGGCCGCACAGAACCTGGTCGACCTCAAGGCCGCCGATCCGACTGTCCCGCCGATACTGCATGACCGTGCCGCCGACAACTGGCGGCCGTTGCTCGCCATTGCAGAGCTCTGCGGCTGGCAGGCACGGGCGGTCAAGGCGGCGATGGCGCTGACTGAGACCGATAACAGTGAAACCGTCGGCAGCCTGGCGCTGGCGGATATCCGGCAGATGTTCACCGAGACGGACCGGCTGGCATCGTCCGACATCGTTGAATCAATGGCCAAGATGGACGACCGGCCGTGGCCAGAATGGGGGCGGAGTCAAAAGCCGATCACGCAACGACAACTCGCCAGACTCCTGGAGCCATTCAAGGTAAAGCCGAAAAAGATCCGGTTCGGCACAACAACCGCCAACGGTTACGCACTCGATCAGTTCGTCGATGTTTTCTCCCGCTACATTTCCGACTTTTCATCCGGAACACCGGAACAAATGAATGGTGGCGGGGGCTTCAGCCCGTTTTTGTCCGGAACACAAGAAAATCATGTTCCGGATCGATCCGGAACAGGAACAAGCCGTGTTCCGGATCAAAATAGCCTGAAAGCCAATGGTGGCGCGGATTGTTCCGGTGTTCCGGATCGAAACCCGAAAAAGGACGCGGAGGAAAAAAGAGACGGTGACAACGACGAATTGGTGTATCGGATATGACTGTCCTGCAGCAACTTTCAAACGCGGGCGTCCGGCTGGAACTGAGTCGCGACGACCTGGTTGTCCGGCCACGATCACCGCTGACGGATACCCAGGTGGCTTTTCTCCGGGACCACAAGGCCGAACTGGTTGAAGCATTGAAGGCCAGGCGCAAGCGGCGCCGTGACGAGCTCCTGATGATGCTGGCGGACAATCCCGGCGTGAGGTACGCCTATGCCGTCGACGACGCCAGCACGGACCCGGTGGTAATCGCTGTCGGCATTCGCGACCTTGCCACGTTCGAAATGACCATACCGGCCGATCGTTACGACCCGTTCGCGATCCTGCAGCTATTCGAGGCGGAGGGACCATGACGCACGAAGACGCAGATCGGATC
>CAZRNL010000382.1:0-3293 GCA_964601395.1 uncultured Silicimonas sp.
ATCCTCTCGCCCCGACCAACTAAAACAAAGACTTAGCGGACCTCGACGAAGCACTAAAAACCGCTGAGGGACAGTTCCGGGGAGACGGTCGGAGGGCCTACCAGGGGCCGCCGACCAGGGCGTGACAAACCTCCGGACTACGCCGACTGGATGTCCCGTCGCCAGCCGATTTGCGCAAGGCTGGGAAGGTGTGGGGGTCCACCGTTCCGGCGATCGTTTCTCCTACGCGTGCCGCTGAAGCTTTCGTGACGTCTAGAGCGTGGACCGCTCCCGGGCAATCCGCAGCACATCCCAGCCACTCAAGGTGCCCTCGGGTGGCGGCCGACACGGCCGGTGATGGTCCTGAGAATCTCATCCAGCTCGGCCTTGCTCGGTCCCGATACCCGCCGGAACTCCAGCCGATCATGGTTCCGGATGTAGACCCCGTCCAGCAACAGCAGGTCAAAGTGGATGTTCAGGTTCAGCACTATGGAGCTGGATACTACAGCGGAGCCCGAGCGTGTTCGCTACGCGCGCCAAATAACCGAGAGTGCTAACGGCAATGCGAAAAGGGCGCTACCCCTTGCCGTTCATTGGCGAAGGATAGCGCCGCTTGAGTGTCGCGTTGCGCGCTGCTACTACAGGTCGCCGAAATACAGCCTGACACCCACAGAGAACGCGCGGACGTCATCACCAAACTCCGCACCAATGCCTGCGGCGAACATCTCTGTAAAACTGTACAGCGCCCCGAACGATATTGAAGTGTCGTCGGCACCACTGCCGAGATCGATATAGTTGACAAAGCCATTCAGTTCAAACTGTTCCGTCACCATGGCGCGCGCACCGGCCGAGAGGCCGTAACCACTCTCGTCTTCGCTACCAAAGCCATCGACACCCAACTCGACATCGACGTAGGAAACACGGCCGACTAGGTCAATGGTTTTAGCCAGCGGGTAGTTAACCCCCAGCCCGACGTTGAGTATGTCGTAATCGACATCGACACCAAGGACATCGAGTTCCGACATGCTGTATCCGGCGAACAAATGAAACATGTCTGTGACGGCGACGGAACCGCCGATACCGAAGCCGTCACCATCCAGATCCTCGCCGAATAAACCCTCATCGTCGACTTCCGTGTTTACGTAACCGGCTGTCAAGTATGTGTACCGTGGGCCGGCGTCGGCCAGCGTGGCTTCCGAAACGGCCATGATTGCCAGCAGCGAAGGTGCCACCAGGGTGCTTGCGAGATTTCTGTTGTTCATAGGATTCAGTTCCTACCTCGGTCCAAACGTCGATGGATCAGAAAAAATGCCGAACCCCACGTTGCGGCGCCGCGAACAGCTTAGCCGCAATAGCAGCGCGGCGACAGCCCTCGTTAGTGCGAAGTCGTCGGCTGGATGGGATAGGCATTTCAACCGCCGCCCCATGAGGCGTCCAGCCTACCCGTCCACCCCACCTAAGACGGTATGCGGATGACGTGCATTCCTGCTCCAGGACCGTCCGGTGCGGATAACCCGCCGGGGTAAAACGACGTTCATTGGTCAGGAGTCCCTTGCCGGGTGTGCGGCTCGCCGGGTCAGCGGCACGTGGTGGCGCCGACCAGTCTATGCTATCGTGCAGCGAGTTCATTATCGGGTCGCATCAGGAGGGGAATCGTGTCTAGTCATCACCTCGCGATACTTTGCATTAGCTTGATGGTTGTCACGTCCGGCTGCATGTCCGCCGCCGAACATCGGGCTGCAGTCCAGGACAATTCGGGTGAGCGGTTGACCGTCGGTACAGTTCAGAAAGAGATCGCCGTTGGCATGTCGGGGGCAGACGTCGCCGCGGTCCTCGGGTCGCCAAACATCGTGACGACAGATGAGAACCGGCAAGAAAGCTGGATCTACGACAAAATTGCGACGGACGTCAGTTATTCAACCAGTTCTGGTGGTGTGTCGTCTCTGCTCGTCGGAATCGGAAGTGCAGTCGGGGGATTGGTTGGCGGAGGCGTTAGTCGCGAATCGGGCGCCGCGTCAAAGTCGCAGCGTACGCTTACTGTCGTGATCAAGTTTGATCAAGATAAGAAGGTTCGAGACTTCGCGTATCACACGTCAAGGTTCTGACGTTATCGACAAAGCCAGTTTAGGGGGGTGTCATGACTCCAAATCGACACATACGATGGTCGACAATCTCGCTGGTTGCGATACTCCTGCTGGCGGTTGGTGGCTGCGCGAGCATTCCCACGGACGCCCTAAAGATGACGCCGGATACACTTGAGCGGCGTCAACTGCAGACGCGTCGATTCGACGGTGTCCAGGAGAAAGCTGCGCTCGCGGCTTCGGCCGGAGTTCTTCAGGACCTAGGCTTCAATATCGATGAGAGTGAAACACGGCTCGGTGTGATCGTAGCGTCAAAGGAGCGGTCCGCAGTCACTGCCTCTCAGGTGACCGGCGCAGTTCTTGTCGCCTTGCTTGGCGGGGGCGCCATGGCGATCGACAAGTCCCAGAAAATTCGGGTTTCGCTGGTAGCTCGACCTGTCTCACGCGATGTCGAGACTGCCGCTGCCAAGGATTTCTATGTGCGGGTTACATTTCAACGGCTGGTTTGGAATACACAGGGCCAGATAACGCGCATCGAAGCAATCGACGAGCCGGAAATCTATCAGCAATTCTTTTCAAGTCTGTCAAAGAGCCTCTTTCTAGAGGCGCAGGAAATATGAGATACGCAAGATCAGTCTGGTTCCGTGTACCCGTTGGAGTGCTCGCGATGGTTTTGTCAGCCTGTGCTCCATCGACGAAGGCCGTACTTGATACCGGAGCAAGTGCCGTTGAATTGCGCAGCTATCAATCTCGAGCCTTCGATACCACCGATAGCGAGAAGACGCTGCGAACAATCATTGCAACGCTTCAGGATCTTGGTTTCGTTGTTGATAAAGCAGATGCAGATCTTGGCACGGTTAGCGCAACCAAACTTTCGGGTTATCAGTTGCGAATGACGGTAACGGTGCGACCCCGGGGTCAGACCCAGTTGCTTGTCAGGGCCAATGCACAGTATATGGAGAAGGCAGTCGAAGATCCGGCGCCGTACCAAGACTTCTTTACCTCACTCGAAAAATCCATGTTTCTAGCGGCGCAACAGATCGACTAGGTGTTTGATCTCAGACTCTGATGGTGCTTCAGGCTCCTCAAACCAGAGGGGAGGGCGCTGGCGTTTCGCCCACTGCAGGGGTTCGGGCTGTCCCCGCGGGACAGTTGAGGGACTCACGCTTCCTGCGGTTACTGGACGTTGCCGGAATGCGGCGGCAATATCAACAGCAAATCCCGGTAAACATA
>CAZRNL010000383.1:0-3288 GCA_964601395.1 uncultured Silicimonas sp.
CCGTGCCAACGACTTTCCGGGACACATCCGTCTCGTTCGCCATGTAGTCCTCCAGCGCCGCGCGCGGCGTCCTGCCCCATTCGGCCACAAGAACAACCGCATCGATGGAGGGCAGAATTGCCTTGATGTCAGAAGATGTGGCCATTGGCCGGGCATCGATGACGACACAATCGTACGTCGTGCGCACCCGCGCAAGAAGCTGTGCGAAACGCTCATGGCCCGGAACTATCGACAATCCGGAGGGCGGCACGCAAGGCAGGAAATGCAGGCCCGTCACAGGCAACTCGACCACGGCGTGCTGCAATTCGGTATCGCCGGACAGAACTTCGTGCAGGCCGGCGCCGTCGCAGTAGTCAAGCAGCCTGCTCAGCCCCGGATTGAACATGTCGGCGTCGATCAGAAGGGTCCGGCGCCCTTCGAGTGCCGAATTATGCGCCAGATTGGCCGCCAGCGTCGATCGCCCCTCGCCCGCGTTCAAGCTGCCGATGGCGACAACCCGTCCGCCCGGAGGAAGACGTCGGTCGATGCTGGCCAGAACGTTCTTGAGCGTCTCGTTGCAGGGCGCGTCGGGGACCAGCGCCGAAAGGCAGAGTGACGGCACGAAATGCGCCGGCATCGTCGCTACCGGGGCAGGCATGATAGCGGAAGGCACCGACGCTACGGGGCGCGGCACCGATCCGGGACGGCTGGACGAGAACCGCAGGGACATGTCCCGCGACGGTCGGCCCGGAACCGGGCGTAGCCGGTCGATCTTTGCCCGGTTGAAGCGAGGCATGAATCCAAGGAACGGAAGGCCGGTCAGCAGTCGGATATCCTCGCCGGTGCGCACGCCCGTCTCCCGCAGTTCCCGGACGGTGGCGACACCAAGTCCTCCCAGGAGCCCGATCACCAGACCCGCAGCAAGAATTCTCCACGATTTCGGGAGCGCCGGAAAGCGAGGCGCGACGGCCTGGCTCAGAAGGCGGCCATTGGTGGCGGGGTACGACCCTTCGATCGCGATCATCTCGAGCCGGCCCAGCAATGTTGCGTGCAGCGAATTGAGCGTCTCCGACCGCTGCTCGAGCTCGCGCAAGCCCTGCACGTCGGACGCCTTGTTCTTGGCGCGGAAGTCCGCCGCCTCTTTGGCGGCCTCGTTGGCGCTTTCCCGAACCTCTTCGATATGGGTCCGAAGCCACGCCACGCCCCGGTCCGACGCTAGCCGGTTCGCGTCCTGCCGGTCGGAAAGGTAATTGCGGGCGTAGCTGTTGGCGATGGCCGCAGCGAGGGCCGGATCCTGAAGGATCATGCTGATCTCGATCGAAAAACTGCGCCCGACCCGTTGGACACCGACATCGCGCTGCAGGATGGCGGCCGCACCAAGGATGCGCGCCTCGTCAGATGGATTTCCCGATGACGCGACCTCATCCCGCTGCGGCAGAAGATCGGAAACCGCGCCCCGGACGGCGCTCAGGGTTCTGCGCGCAAGCGAAGCGGAGGGCCGCATGAAGTCGGGATTGTCGTGCAGGTTCAGCTCGCGCGTGACCTGCTCGGCCAGTTGCAGAGACCGAAGGATCTGCATCTCGTTCAGCACGGCGGTTTCGTTGCGCATCAGCGGCAGGCTGGCAAGGAACTCGCGGCCCGGATCGTTTGCTTCTTCATGGACAAGGATCGTGGCCGCAGCGTAATAGGCCTTGGGGCTGGTGGCATAGTGCAGGAAGCCAAGTGCCAGGCCGGCGAGCGCGCATACCATCAGTGGCCACCGCTGCCGCCTCAGGACCAGAAGGACGTCCACTGTGGGAGCCGCCGCCGCTGGGACCTGAGCCGATTCGGTGCCCGATGCTCTCGCGTCGACGGCTGCGAATTTGAGGGTGCTCAATGGCTCGCTCCTGTCATCGTTGATCCGTAGAGTTCGATGGGTTTCATGCCGACAAGTCCGCTCAGCGTCCCAATGTGCAGACAGCCGCGCAGCAAAGCGGCGTTGCGCCGCTCGGACGAGAGAATGCCCGCCAGAGCCGACGCGCCGCAGTAGGCGATCTTGGCAAGGGCCAGCACGATCCCGGCCGCGCGGGACCGGCCCGCAGCAAGCCGCCCGTGGGTCTGTCCAGCCCGGAACCGTCGCCGGGCCAGCCAAAGCAGGCTGGCGCGCTCGGGCGGAACCGTTTCGGTGACCAGTGCCTGCCGGGCGTGGACGAACCGGCCGCCGCGCGCGAAGACTTCCGAGAAAAACGCCGTGTCCTCGCCGCCGGACCGCCCGAGCCCCGGATCGAAACGCAGCCCGGCCACTGCCGGACTGGCAAGATCGAACAGGACGTTGCAGGTATATCCCGTGCGGATCACGCCTTCGACTTCGACGGGCCGTGTCGAATGGGTGTCGAGACGACGCATCCAGGCGGGCGCGCCGGAAGAATAGACGGCGTCGACCGGCCCAAGCACGACATCGGCATTCGTGGACCGGATGGTTTCGACCAGCGAGGCGATCCAGTCGGGACTGGCCACTTCATCGTCGTCGATGAACGCCAGATAGCGGCCACGGCAATTGTCCAGCGCGCCATTTCGCGCGACCGAGATGTTGCCGGCGGGACAGTGGACGTAGCGGACCGGAATGTCGGAGATTTCGGCAAAGGATCGCACACGGGGTTCCGCCGAAGACATGTTGTCGTTGTCGATCACGAGGATCGACAGGATCGCGCCCTCCGGCATCTTCTGACGTGCCAGCGAGCGCAGCGTCGCGTCCAGCAGAGCGCGCCGGTATGTGCAGACGCAGACCTCGACCCTGATGGGTGCAACTTCGATCATATCGGCCTCCGAGCAGGCGCCGGACGACGATCCAGAGCGCGCGCCCAGAAGCCCGCCGACCAGGACAGATGCATGACCATCGCCATGGGCGCTGCGACCAACAGGCCGGGGTCGCGGGATACAACCGCAAGATTGAGCCCCATCGCGCCGCAATAGGCCAGCCATGCCGCCAAAGGCAGCGCGAAGGCGATGTGGACCGGAGCAAGCACCGAGAGCAGGACAAGAGGCAGGATCAGGATGACCTTGGCCTGCCGGACCCTCGGTCTTGCGCGATGCTTGATCAGGTTCTGCGCCCGACCTCGCCCGTAGTTGAAATACTGCCGCGCCAGCGGTGCATAGCCGTCGCGCGGAAAATAGATTGCCCGTGTCCTGGCCGTCAGCCAGATCCGGTGACCCGCAAGTCGAAGCCTGTGGTCGAACTCGGCATCCTCGTTGTGGGTGAAGGTCTCGTCGTATCCGCCGACAGCGCGGAAGGCGGCAAGTTCGATCAGGGCGTGATGACCGTGATCGACG
>CAZRNL010000384.1:0-3285 GCA_964601395.1 uncultured Silicimonas sp.
CTTTCCGCGAGGGGACAGCTTAAATGTCCTGGCTGAGACGAGTTCAAACTCGTCTGGCAGCACCAGCGATGAGTGTGACGATGGACGACAGCATCAAGCGGTGACCGTGAAACGGAAGACGGCGCTGGTCATTGAGACCATCCAGGGCAAGACGAAGGTGGCTGAGGCGCGTTTCAACTGGTCTGACAACACACACTGCCCAACCATGAAGCGAGTTCTGCGCCACTCGCGGGGTTGTCATGTAGCGGAAATCTGATCATTTTGAGGCGAGCAGGTGCGGCAGGCGCGAGGTTCGCGGGCGAGGCAGTCCGCCCTCGAAAAGCCACCCGCACCAGAGCAGAGCGTTGCCGCCCGGCACGACGCCCTTGTCCGGAAATGAGCCGGGAAGACGGTGGCAATGGTCGGGATTGATCTTGGGCAGAAACAGCGCGGTGTGCTGGCGATGACGCCAGCATTACGGCAGGCTATCGGCTTTCTCGCCCTGTCCAACACCGAGCTTTCCGCCCGGCTCGCCGACCTTCAGTTGGAGAACGAGAGCCTCGTTTCGGCGCCCGCTTCGGAAGCCAATGCATGGTTGGAATTGATACGGCAGGTGGCACCACCCGCAGATCGCCGCAATCGCGCGCCACCGGACCGGAAAAACGGTATGGGCGGTCTCGACACCGACCGGATCGCCGCCGGCGATCCCGGGCTGATCGCCCATGTCAGCGCGCAACTGCCGCTGCTGGTGCGCGACAGAGCGGACTGGCCGTTGGCCGAGGTCTTTCTCCGCGCGCTCGAACCGTCCGGCTGGCTTTGCGTCGACCTGTCCGAGGTCGCTGCCGAGGCCGGGGTTCCCATGGCGCGAGCCGAAGCGGTTCTGTGGAAGTTGCAGGCGGCGGAGCCGACCGGCCTGTTCGCCCGGTCGCTGGCCGAATGTCTTCGATTGCAGGCGGCGGAACAGGGGCTGCTGACGTCGGCATTCGGGCGGATGCTCGATCACCTGCCCTTGCTTGCCGCCGGTGACATTGAGGCGCTGACCGAGGCCTGCGGTTGCGAGAGCGAGGCTGTTCTGTCGATGGCGGCGACGCTGCGCCACATGAACCCGAAACCCGGCACCGCCTTTTCCCAGGCTCCGGTGTCAGAACGCCCGCCGGACCTGATTTTGCAGCGAGATGGCGAGGGCTGGCTGCTCGAACTGAACGCGCGGACCGCCCCAACGCTGACGCTGCTGAAGGACACGGCCCGCCCCGAGGCCCTGCGCGAGGCCAAGGCGCTTGTTCAGGCGCTCGAAAGGCGCCATGCGACGGTGCTGGCGATCTCGGCCGAGATCGTCAGCCGTCAGGATAGTTATCTGCGCGGAGAGGGTCCGCTCGCGGCGCTGACGATCAATGACCTCGCGTCCGCGTCCGGGCTGCACCGCAGCACCGTCAGCCGCGTGACGGCGGCGCTTTACATTCGGACGCCCTCGCGCACGCTGTGCCTACGCAATCTGATGTGCGCAGCCGCCCCTGCCGCGCGGCGGCAGGAGGACCCGATGTCGGTGCAGGCCGTGCTGGAGCGGATGCGCCACATCGTGGCTGCGGAAGACCCGTCGCAACCACTGTCCGATGCTGCCATCGCTGAGCGGCTCTTGCCCGAGGGCGCGGCGTTGGCGCGGCGCACTGTCGCGAAGTATCGCAGCCTAGCCGGAATCCCGCCTCGCGCAGCGCGGCGGCGTGCGTGAGGTCTCCGCAGAGGTGCGTGAGTATCACGCGGGACGGTCGCCTCGCCCCATCGATCCGGGATACGGCAGGGCGGGGCATGTGGCACGCCTTGTGCATACTGGTAGTATGTCCAGATCAACCGGACCAACGCACCCAAAAGTACCGGGGCATGATCACAAGGGAGATATTCAATGAAGACACTACCCCGACTGTTGATGGCCACTGCACTGGTCGCCGTTCCAGCATTTGTCCCCGTTGCCGCGAGTGCCGCCGACCTGATCGTCGGTTTCACCCTCGATGCCGACACGCTTGATCCCGCCAATCACCGCAAGCGGGAAACCGAAACGATCATCCGCAACATTTACGACGGCCTGGTGACCCGCGACGCCAACATGCTGGTGGTCCCCGAGATCGCGGAGTCGATCACCCAAGTCTCGCCCGTCGAATACGATTTCAAGATCCGCTCCGGCGTCAAGTTCCACGATGGCAGCACTATGACGGCGGAGGACGTGAAGTTCACGCTCGACCGGATCACAGTTGATGGTGCGATGGGCGGCCAAACCAGCCCCCGAAAGGGCCTGATGGGGCCGGTCGCCTCGGTCGAGGTCACCGCGCCCGACACCGTGCGCATCACGCTCTCGGAGCCCTGGCCGATCCTGCCCGCAATGCTGCCGAACCAGCAGATCGTGTCCAAGGCCTTCGTCGAGAAGGTTGGTGACGAGGGGCTCGCGACCCAGGTCAACGGCACCGGGCCCTTCAAGCTGGCGGAATGGCGCAAGGGCGACGCCGTCATCCTCGAGCGGTTCGACGACTACTATGGCGGCGCGACGGACATTCCGCCCGTCGGCCCTGCCTGCGTGGACCGTGTCATTTTCAAAATCATCCCGGAGAGCGCCAGCCGCGTCGCGGCTCTCCTCTCGGGCGAGGTTCACATTATCAACGAACTCCCGGCCTTCTCGATCCGCCAGGTCGAGGCGAACGAGGGCACGCAGGTGATGACGGTGAACGGAACCCGCAGCTTCTTCATCGCGATGAACCTGGAAGGCGAATACTTCGACGATGTGAAGGTGCGCCAGGCCGCCGCGATGGCGATCGACAAGCAGCTTATCATCGACAAGATCCTCGGAGGCAACGCCGCGCCGATCGACGGCATCCTATCGCCCGACGCCTTCGGCTCCAGTGAGCTTCCCAATATGGGCTTCGACCCAGAACAGGCCAAGGCGCTGCTGGCTGAGGCGGGCTTTCCCGACGGGATCGAGGTGACGATGGATACCGAGGGGGCGTTCAAGGACACGGCCGAGGCGATCGCCTCGATGCTGACGAACGCCGGCATCCGCACCACCGTGACCGTGGGAGAGGGCGCGCAGCTATCGGACAAGTGGCGCACCAAGGGCGCCCCGAAGAACGGTGACATGTTCTTCACCAGTTGGGGCAACGTGTCGCTCGATCCGTTCGACATCTTCACGCCGACGCACCGAACCAGCGACAGGGGCAACTCGGCGGGTTACGCCAACGCGGCGCTGGACGCCCTGCTGGACGCCGCGGCTGTCGAACTCGATGCGGACGATGATCACGGACGCCAACACGCAGCAGATGCTGC
>CAZRNL010000385.1:0-3281 GCA_964601395.1 uncultured Silicimonas sp.
CTCGATGAAGCGGACGACGGTGGGGAGCATGGTGTCCACCATCACCTCGACGCCAGCGGGAGCGGGACGCTTCTTGTCCAGCGACAGGTCGACCGGTTTCATCAGGACTTCCACTCCAGCATTTGCGCCCAGAATGGCGACCATGCTGAGGGGCGAAATCTCTGACCCATAGCCCAAACCCGAGTGATCGCGGAACTTCAGGTCTTTCGCCCCGAAACGCTCCATCGCCCACCCTGCCATACGCGATCCCGAACCCAGAAGATCGGCCACCGGCACGCCGTTCGCCTGCGAGGCGGCCAAGCCGGTCATTTCGGCGGTCAGGTTCGTCGAGTATTTCAGCATATCGATCAGCATCGGGACAAGTAACTCGCTCTCGGTCGAGACCAGAGCCCTCCCATCCGGCAGCACTTCGGACTTTTCCGCTGCTTGCAGCACGATCCCATTGGACCGCGCAAGCGTCCGGAAGACGTCGCCCGCATAAAGCGAAGGGTAGCGGACCGGCAGCCATCTCGCCCCGTTCTTTCCAAGTGCCCCCCGGGAGACCGACCAGATATCCCGATCGCGCGTAGTCCAATAGTCATAGACCGGGGCCGCCCGGTCCACGACGTCCATCTGCGCCACACTTGTCGCCGGGCTGAACCGCGCCCCCCGCGCCTGCATAGTGACGGAGTAGCCGTCGCCGGCCTTCTCCCATTCGAAATGAACGCGGTTGTAGTTCAGGTTCAACCCGCCGAACGCAGGGTTGTAGCCCACGTGCTCGGGCTGATCGTCGTCGATCCGGTTACCGGCAGGAAATTCGCCGGGCCAGACCAGAAAGCGCCCCGCCACTTCGCGGAGACCGGACTCGCGCAGCGACACCGCCAGACCCGCCATACGGTCAGTATCCAGCGTGGGGTCACCACCACCCTTCAGAACAAGATCTCCTTCGAGCCGACCGTTCTCTATCGGTCCGGTCGCCAATACCTCGGTGCGAAAACGGAACCCGGGGCCCAGCCGGTCTATGGCGTACAGCGTCGTAATGGCCTTCAGCGTGGACGCAGGCGGCATCGGCTCATCCCCGAACCGCGCTTCGAGCACCTCTCCCGTCTCCACGTCTACGACAGCGAACCCGACCCTGCCGCCCAGCCCGGCGTCGCGCACCAGGGTTTCGCTTCCGCTGACACTGGGAACAGCTGCCGGCCGGGCAACCGTGCCGCGCGCCACGGGACGCTCCGACGTCTCGGGGGCACGCGCAAGGGCGCTCGTACCCAGGCTTGTCACCAGTCCCGCCAGAACCTGGCGGCGGGAGAAACCGAAATCTGCTCTGCGGCTCATGAGGAGGTTATCCAGCGCGAGCAAGCAACGCGCAACCCGCTCCGGAAGCGTCCCGCGAAAATGTGACCGCGCCGCGTCATCCCGATCGCCAGTTGCCCGACGCCCGGATACTTGTGGAGGAAAGATCGCTCATTGGCACGTTCACGAAACACCAGCCCGGCGGCTCCAGACTGCACAAACCTGCGGCCTCGCGGCCACGCAGGCGGAACCGCCGGAACTGCCGCGCCGCGGATGACAGTCGCGCCGAAATACGCTGCCCGGGCCGAGCCATGACGCCGACCGGGACCATCTCCATGATCGCCCGCCAATTCTCCCATTGATGGAACGTCGCAAGGTTGTCAGCGCCCATGAGCCAGACAAAGCGCACGCCCGGATAGGTCCGGATCAGCCTCGACAGGGTCGCGTGGGTGTGCCGTGTTCCGAACTGCGCCTCTAGGTCCGTGATCCGCACGCGCGGATGCTGCATCACGTCCCGCGCTCTTGCAATCCGGTCCTCCAGCGGTGCGGGCCCCCGCGTCTTCAGCGGATTGCCGGGGGACACCAGCCACCAGACCTCGTCCAGACCGAAGCGCTTCAGCGCCTCGCGGCTGATATGCGCGTGACCCTCGTGCGCCGGATCGAAGGATCCGCCCAGAAGCCCGATGCACATGCCCGGACGTACAGGAGGAAATCCCTGCCGCATGACGCGCTCAGACCTCTTCCGAGGATCTGGACCAGAGGTTCACTTCCGCATCCGCATCCGCCAATTCGTCGATCCTCTGCAACTCGCTCGCCGAGAACGTCAGGTTGCCCAGCGCAGCGACGCAATCTTCGATCTGGGAAACCTTCGAGGCTCCGATCAGTGCCGTCGTCACGCGCCCCTCGCGCAGCACCCAGGCAATGGCCATCTGCGCCAGCGTCTGGCCGCGCGCCTCAGCGATCTCGTTCAGGCCGTTCAGCCGCCGGACCATCTCGTCCGTCAGCCAGTCTTTCTTCAGCGATTTGCCCTGGGTCGCGCGGCTGCCTTCGGGAATGCCCTTCAGATACTTGCTGGTCAGCATCCCTTGGGCCAGCGGCGTGAAGGCAATGGAGCCAATCCCCAGATCGTCGAGCGTGTCCAGTAGCCCGTCGCGTTCGACCCAGCGGTTGATGATGTTGTAGGACGGCTGGTGGATCAGGCAGGGCGTGCCAAGATCCTTCAGGATTGCCACCGCCTCGCGGGTCCGCTCGCTGTTGTAGGAGCTTATCCCGGCATAAAGCGCGCGCCCGGAGCGCACGATATGGTCCAGCGCGCCCATCGTCTCTTCCAGCGGCGTGTCGGGGTCGTAGCGGTGGCTGTGCGAATAGAAGATGTCGACATAGTCCAGCCCCATCCGTTTCAGCGACTGGTCGCAGGACGAGATCAGGTATTTCCGGCTGCCCCACTCGCCGTAAGGACCGGGCCACATGCCGTAGCCCGCCTTTGACGAGATCACCAGTTCGTCGCGATAGCCTGCGAGATCCGTCTTCAGGACCTCCCCGAACGCCTCTTCCGCGCTGCCCGGTGGTGGACCGTAGTTGTTCGCCAGATCGAAATGCGTGATCCCCAGGTCGAACGCCGCGCAGCAAAGTTCGCGCTTCAGGGAATGCGGCGTGTCGCCTCCGAAATTGTGCCAGAGGCCAAGGCTGATGACGGGCAGCTTGAGGCCCGAGCGCCCGCAATGGCGGTACTCCATCCGGGAATAACGGTCATCTCTGGGCGTATGGCGGGGGGTGGGTGCTGGTCTGATCATGGCGGGCAACGTCCTGCCCGTCGCGGCGAATGTCAATCACCCCTCACCTCGCTTCATCTTGCCGCAAATACGCAATCTCCCGCACCCGCCGCCTCCCTGTCGTCTGCCGTTGAAAACCCGTCGCCACCCGACTAGAACGCCCGGACACCGAAGCGGAGATTCCCGAATGGCCAGCTACCAGTACGTCTACCACATGGACGGGGTGTCCAAGACCTA
>CAZRNL010000386.1:0-3278 GCA_964601395.1 uncultured Silicimonas sp.
CCCGACTTCCGCAAAATTGCGGGCCGGACGGGTCGCGGCGCCTGCGAAAATCACGTCCTCCATTCCGTCGCCACGCATCGCGGTGGGACGGTTCTCGCCCATGACCCAGCGCAGCGCCTCCAGAAGGTTCGACTTGCCGCAGCCATTCGGCCCGACAACGCCGGTCAGCCCGTCCGCAATCACCAGATCGGTCGGATCGACAAAACTCTTGAAGCCGTTCAGGCGCAGCCGGGTAAAGCGCAAGGGGACGTTCCAACCAAGGTGATTCCGGGTTGTCGAATGTTGGTCGGTCTGACGGAAGAGTCAACGCGGAACCCAAGCGGCGGTGGCGCACAAGGCAGTTATCCCCAAGATATTGATTGACGGATGATTGCCAAGCAGATTTCCGCTCGTTAGCGTTTCCCGGCCATGCAGGGACAGACCACGATAATTCAGGTGACGGACCGGATCGATCCGGCGCGGGCCGGGGCCTACCTGGCGACGCTGGGAATCGATGGCTCGGCGGGGGTGGGGGATGTGTTGCCGCCCTTTGCCCACCTGGCGTACTTCTGGGAACCGCGTACCGAGGCCGAGCTGGCGCGGGACGGACATCCGGTCACCGGGGGCCTGATTCCCGATCTGGGTCTGCCGCTGCGGATGTGGGCCGGAGGGCAACTGCGTCTGCACGCACCCTTCCGGGCCGGTATCGCCGCCGAGCGGACAAGCCGCATCGCTTCGGTGACGCGAAAGGAAGGCAAGAGCGGCAAGCTGGCTTTCGTGACGCTACGCCACGAGGTAAGGCAAAGGGGCCAGCCCGTCCTGACCGAGGACCAGGACATCGTCTACCGCGAACCTCGGCCCCTGGCCGCAGACCCGCCTGTCGCAAGCGAAACGCCCGACGAGCGGCGGGCGCTAAAGCTTTCGGAAGTCACGCTTTTCCGATACTCGGCGCTGACCTTCAACGCGCATCGCATCCACTATGATCTCGAGTATTGCCGCGAGGAAGGGTATCCCGGCATCGTTGTTCACGGGCCGCTTCTGGCAACGCTTCTCGCTGGCATGGCCGCCGAGCAGGGGCCGGTCGAGACCTTCTCTTTCCGCGCCACGTCGCCGCTTTACCTGGGCGATGTCGCCTGGCTTTGCCGCGCCGGAAAACGCTACTGGGTCGAGGGGCCGCGTCGCAGGCTTTGCATGACCGCCGAGGTCGGCTGAGACGCCAAAAGGGTTAACGCGGCGCGCCCCGAGAGCGCGTTGCAGGCAACCAACGGCATGGTTAACGCCAACGCCACAAGACGAACTGGCCGAAAATGCCACGTCGGTATCACGTCGGTATTGCGTCGGTATCACGTCGGTGTCACGTCGGTGTCTGCCGGAAAAACGCCGTGGCACAGCGCACGCCCTTAACCTTCGTGACCGGCGCGTTAACCCTCGGCCGTCCCTTCGCCGAGCGCTGCTTCGACGCGGAAGCCCGCAGGAATCCGGTTCTGTCCTTCGAGCACCAGATCGCACATCACCTCCGCCACTTTCGGGGCGACGCCAAAGCCGATCTTGAAGCCTCCATTCGCCACGAAATGCCCTTGCCGTCCCGGCCATGCGCCCAGAAGCGGCGCCCGGCTTCGGGCACGGGGGCGGACCCCGGCCCATCGCTCGATCACGCGCGCTCCTTTCAGGACCGGCATCAGTTCGCCCACCCGGGCGATTATGTCATCCAGCAGGGAATCGGTTGTGCCTGGCTCGTCGAAGTCGCGCTCGGAGGTCGAGCCGATGGCGACGGTACCGTCGAGGTGCGGCACGATGTGCAAGCTCTCTGCAAACAGCTGCGGTTTGCCATGCGCGTCAAACCTGAGGATGGCTGCCTGACCCTTGACGCCGTTGCCGATGTTGCGGTCGAGCGCCGCACCCAGCGTCTGGAGCCCGCGCCAGCCTGTGGCCCAGACCACCTGGCCGCGGTCATCGCCCTCATGCAGCATCTCGCCGCCCCGGGCCATGATCGCCGCGGCCAGGCTTTGCGTCGCGTGCCGGGGATGGACGATGGCCGAAAGCGTGTCGCGGATGTAAAGGCCGGTTGCCGAGGGTGGCCGCCAGTCGCCGGCCGCATCCGCATCGATCACCTCCCATGTGGCCGCACCTTGCCAGCGATCGGCAGCACCGCCCGCGCGAACGCGCGCCATGACGACGGTTTTCTCGTCCGCGAGGGGTTGCAGGCGGCCGACGCGGGCATAGCCGGTGGCGATGCCCGAAACCGCCCCGACGCCCGACCAGAAGGGCTCGGCCATAAGCAGGCTCTCGAGTTGAAACTGCTTCTTGTCGTTCCAGACATCGGGGGTGTGTGGTTGAAGCGCGCCGACGACGCCGCCCGACGCACCGCTACCCGGACCGGCCGGATCGATGACCCGCACGCGCGCGCCACGTCGAAGCGCTTCCCAGGCGATCGAGAGGCCGAAGATTCCGGCGCCCCTGACGGTCAGATCTGCCATTGCCAAGGCCGACGCTCCTTGTCATGTGTCAGCGCGATTTCCAGCCCCTTCCTAAGGCAGAGCGTGACCGAGGACCAGCACCCGGATCTTGACTGGCAGGGCGGCGTGCCTGTGGCGCGCCGCTTCGACGATCCGTATTTTTCATTGCAGGACGGTCTGGCCGAGACGCACCATGTCTTCCTGGAGGGCAACGGCCTGCCGGAACGGTTCCGACCGGGATTCCACATCGCCGAACTTGGCTTCGGGACGGGGCTGAACTGCTTTGCGGCCCTGCGCGCGTGGCGTTCTGCGGGCGTGGAGGGGCCGCTGCGCTTCACCACATTCGAATGCTTCCCGATGGCAGCCGCCGACATGGAACGCGCCGTGTCGGTCTATCCCGAGATCGCGGCTGTGGCAAAGCCGGTCCTGCAAGCGCTGGCGGATGGGCTGGAGTCGCTGGAAATAAACGATCTTTTTCTTACCATCGTCAAAGGCGATGCGCGGAACACGCTGCCCGGCTGGAACGGAACCGCCGACTGCTGGTTTCTCGATGGGTTCTCGCCCGCGAAGAACCCCGAACTCTGGGAACCGGGACTTCTGGCCGAGGTGGCGCGGCACACGGCAAAAGGTGGCACGGCCGCCACCTATTCCGCGGCCGGAGCGGTCCGGCGCGCATTGGCGGAGGCCGGTTTTGCGGTCGAACGGAAACCCGGATATGGCCGCAAACGACACATGACGGTGGCAAGGCTGGAATGACCGAACAATCGAACCGCAAGGGCATCTACCTGATGATCCTGACGACCATAGTCTTTGCGGCGCAGGACGGGATCTCGCGGCATCTGG
>CAZRNL010000387.1:0-721 GCA_964601395.1 uncultured Silicimonas sp.
GACGCTGTTCATGCCGGTGCTGGTGGCGGTGGGCGATGTGATCGGAATCATGGGAGGTTATGCGGTCGGCGTTCAGCGGCTTGGCTTCAACGCGGCGACCTACTTGCGGAACACGGTGGATTTTCTGGAGCCGATCGACATCATCTCGTCGCTGTCGAAGGGCGCTGTGTTCGGATTTCTGGCGGCACTCATGGGATGTTATTTCGGAATGCAGAGCGCGCGCGGCGCGGCGGGCGTGGGGGCCGCCACGAAGGGCGCGGTCGTGGCCGCGAGCGTCCTGATCCTGGCGGCCAATTTCGTTCTGACAGAATTGTTCTTCGCGGTATGATCGAGCTTCGCGACGTCCATAAGTCCTTTGGCTCCAAACAGGTGCTGCGCGGCATCAACCTGAAGGTCGAGCGCGGCAAGTCGATGGTGATCATCGGCGGGTCCGGATCCGGAAAATCGGTGACGATCAAATGCGTCATCGGCCTGATCTCGCCCGACAGCGGAGTAGTGGCCGTCAACGGTCAGGACGTCACTCAGCTGCGCCAGGGCAGCACCGAACGCGACGCGTTCCTGACGCAGTTCGGGATGCTGTTCCAGGGTGGCGCATTGTTCGATTCGCTGCCGGTCTGGCAGAACGTGGCTTTCCGGCTTCTGCGGGGATCGCTCAAGCGTCCCAAGGCCGAGGCGCGAGAGATCGCGGTCGAGAAGCTGCGGCGGGTCGGACTGACCCCGG
>CAZRNL010000387.1:731-3277 GCA_964601395.1 uncultured Silicimonas sp.
GCCATCGCGGCCGAGCCCAAGATCATCTTCTTCGATGAGCCCACCACCGGGCTCGATCCGATCATGGCCGGTGTCATCAACGATCTGATCCGCGAGATCGTGGTCGAGATGGGCGCCACCGCCATGACCATCACGCATGACATGACGTCCGTGCGCGCCATTGCCGACGAGGTGGCGATGCTGCACGCTGGGAAAATACGCTGGACCGGACCTGTCGGCGAAATGGACGCCAGCGGCGACCCATATCTGACCCAGTTCATCACGGGCAGTCCGGACGGCCCGATCGAAACCGTGAGGTAAGGCCATGTACGAGACGCCGCCACTGCTGACCATCAAGCGCCCATCCCGACGTCCTACCGCCGCGCAGATCGCCGCCTACAAAGGCGTGCCATCGGCAGTGGCGTCAGACGCGCTGGAAGGCGGCGGCGCAATGGCCGGGTCGATCCGTCACCTTGGGAACGGACGGGGTCTTTCGGGATCCATCGTCGGTCCGGCGCTGACATCGCGATCCGGTGCTGCCGATCTTCTGGCACTGCACGCCTGCAAGGCTTTCGCCACGCCCGGCGATGTCGTCGTCGCCGCGTTTGACGGCCATCAGGGATGCGCTGTCCTGGGCGACAGCCTTGGCGGCATGATGCTGAACGCAGGCGTTGCGGCGGTGATCACCGATGGACCGGTACGCGATACCGAAGGGCTGCTGACCATCGGGCTGCCGGTGTGGTGCACCGGCTCGATACCCTCGACGCCTTATGAAAATGGTCCGGGCACCATCGGTCTTCCGGTTCAGATCGGCAATCAGCAGGTCGAGACCGGCGACATGATCATTGCCGATCTCGACGGGGTAGTGGTCGTGCCGTTTGACCGAATCGACGAGATCGCCGCCCGTTCAGCGCATATCCTGTCGCTGGAACGGGCCGGCGAGCAAGCGATCCGGAACGGCCTGGTGATGCCGGATTCCTATGAAAAGTTGTTCGAAAGCGATCGCATCCGCTGGATCGAGTGACGACCGTCACTTGACGTTTTGCAACTTGGCAACACTTTGGTTCCATCTTGGAAACAACGTGGGACTCGCAAGGCTTTTTTAACCAAAATACCGTCTTGTGCCGCGGTGGGGTCCGGGGTCGCTGCTAAAGGAGTCGCGCATCGCCATGATCGGACTGCTAATTCTGCTCTCGTTCAAGAGCCTGGTTGTTCTTGTGCCCCTGTCTGTCGCCATCCTGGCGTTCAGACGTCTGTCCATTTCGAAAAGTGCAAATGCTTGGCTTTATGCCGCCACCGGGCTTTTCGGAACCCTGACGACATTAGGGCTTCTCCCGTGGATCCTGCTGGCCGGGTCGAGCCATCCGGTTTTCTTCGTTTTCGCGGCCATGACTCCGGCCGTCTGGTACGGCGTTGTCACGCTCTGCAATTCCACAAGCTCGACCGTTTACGGCACCGAGATAGAAGACGCGCTCGTGCGCCTGGCCAGCCGGGCGCGCGCCGAGATCCGGCACGAGCCGCTTATCCTCGAGGAACCGCATTGGCCGGACGCCCCGGTGCCGGTGTTCCGGCATACCGGACAACGCCACGAGGCCGAGATCCCGTCGAAACCGACTTCGGCCATCGCACGCGCTTCCGAAGCGACAAGGACGATCGTCGATATCGCCCGGATGATGCGCGGCAATCCAAGTTCGGAGCGTCGCCGGATCAAGCTGCTTTCGCCGCCACGCAGGTCGGCGCCGCGCGAGCTGACATTGCAGTAGTCGGTCATTTTTGACTGGACTGCTTGCAGCCCGGACGCGGGCGGGCCAAGAAGCGGTATGGCGAAAGCGGCATCCTTCACCTGTTCGAACTGCGGGGCGGTCCATTCCAAATGGTCCGGCCGGTGCGACGATTGCGGGGCGTGGAACACGATCGTGGAAGACGCTCCCCTGTCGGCGGGGCCCGCCTCCAAAGGATTGGGCGCGGCCCGTGGCAAGACGGTTGTTCTGACCGACATGACCACGGCCGAAAAGCCACCGCCACGCACCGTATCGGGCCTTGCAGAGCTGGACCGGGTGCTGGGTGGCGGGCTGGTTCCCGCTTCGGCTGTCCTTGTTGGCGGAGATCCGGGGATCGGAAAGTCGACCCTGCTTCTGCAGGCAGCCGCGGCCTTCGCCCGCAATGGCCTGAAGTCGATCTATTTTTCGGGCGAGGAGGCTTCGGCGCAGATCCGGATGCGCGGCCAAAGGCTGGGCCTGTCGGATGCGCCAGTGCGTCTTGCGACCGAGACGAACCTGAGGAACATCCTCACGACGCTGGAGAAAGAAGCGCCGGATTTCGCGGTGATCGATTCCATCCAGACGATGTGGCTGGACACGGTCGAAAGCGCGCCGGGTTCGGTGTCGCAGGTGCGCGCCGCCGCGCATGAACTGACCACCTTCGCCAAGCGGCGCGGGATCAGCGTGTTTCTTGTCGGTCATGTGACCAAGGAGGGCCAGATCGCCGGCCCGCGCGTCGTCGAGCACATGGTGGATACGGTGCTCTATTTCGAAGGCGAGCGCGGGCACCAGTTCCGCATCCTGCGC
>CAZRNL010000388.1:0-249 GCA_964601395.1 uncultured Silicimonas sp.
TTTTCCTTCTTGTAGAGGCCCATCATCTCGGTCTGGAGCTTCTGTCGGTCGTCGCCCGCGCGCTCCTTGATCTTCTCCATCTCGGGTTGAAGTTCTTTCATCTTCGCCATCGAGATGTAGGACTTCCGCGCCAGCGGGAAGAGAAGCGCCTTGATCAGCAGGGTCAGCGCGATAATGGCGATGCCCATGTTGCCGATCAGCGCGTTCAGCTCGTGCAGAGCGAAGAAGATCGGCTTGGTCAGGAAGTAG
>CAZRNL010000388.1:259-3265 GCA_964601395.1 uncultured Silicimonas sp.
TCGCCGCCGAACCCGAAGAAATAGGCCATCGAAGGGCTGAAGCCCTCGATATCGCGCCCCGCCTCGTAGTTGCGGATGGTTTCCCATTCCTTCGCGCCCGAAAAGACCTGCGTGGTCGAGGACGAGGTCTGGCCGGGGGCAACCTCGACAACGGGCATCCGCGCGGTGGTGCGATAGACATCGGCGCCGGGAACATACTGGATGACCGAGGTGAAGGGCGTTCCCTGTTCGGGAACAAGGATCGTCATCCAGTAGTGGTCGGTAAATCCGACCCAGCCATTCGTCGTGGCTTCCTTGACGTCGGCGTTGGCGCCCCAGACCGGATCGTCTCGAAGATCGGGGAGATCGCCGTAGTCGATTTCCTCCAGCTCGCGGTCGGTGCGGCGGATGGCGCCTTCGTGGATGATGAAGAAGCCGGACAGGTCCGCAGGCTCTCCGACCCGTGCCACAAGGCCATAGGGCGCCAGGCGCACCGCAGTTCCCGTCGTGTTCTCGACCGTCTGGGTGACGGTGAACATGAACTTTTCGTCGATTTCCACGAGACGGCGGAAGACCAGACCAGACGGGCTGTCCCAGCGCAGCGTCACCGGAGTTTCGGGACCAAGCGTGCCGCCGGCCTCGACCGACCAGACCGTGTCAGGCGAGGGTACATCGGCGATGCCGAGTTCGCCGCCGGGGGCCCAGCCGAACACGGCGTAATAGGGGTGGGCGGCGCCGATAGGGTTCAGAAGGTCGACTTCGTCGGCCCCGGCCCTGTTTTCCGTCCGGTAGTTCTTCAGCGAAATCGTGTCGATCCGCCCGCCGGCCAGGGACATCGAGCCCGACAGGCTGGGGGTGTCGATTGCGACCCTTGCGACGTTGTCCGCCGCGGCCGGCTGGTCGTCCGGCGCCGTCGCTCCACCCGAGGCATCGGCCGGAACGGCGGCAGGAACGCCGCTTTCGGTGGCGGTTTCGGCCGGTGGCGGCGCGGGAACGGGCTGCTCCGGCGGGAACAGGACGAACCAGATGAGAAGCACAAGCGAGCTCAGCACCATTGCCAGAATGAGGTTCTTGTTCTGATCGTCCATCGACTGTCACCAAAGGTCGTATTCGGATTGCCGAGGTTCAATCGTTCCAAGCCCGAAAGGTCAAGGTGTTTTCCCCTAGCGAATGGTCACGCGGCGCCTGAAACGGGGATGATTGCAGAGATCGGCAGAGCGGGCGCTCAGGCGGAGGCGGACATATCCTCGGCGCCAGCGTCGACTTGCGACATGCCGTCCAGCCAAAGCAGCGTTTCGCCAAGAGGCATCGGCCTTGCCGCGACATAGCCCTGGATCAGCGAACAGCCGAGATGCAGCAGCATGTCGCGCTCTCGTTCGGTCTCGACGCCTTCGGCAAGAGCTTCGATTCCCAGTTTCGCGCTGAACGACAGCAGGGCGGAGACCATCCTGCGCTGGTCGGCATCCTTGTCGAGGCTGGCGACCAGCCGCCGGTCTATCTTTATCCTCGACACATTGAAGCGACGGATGTTGATGATGCTGGAAAAGCCCGTTCCGAAATCGTCCAGGTCGATCCTGCATCCGGCGGCGGACAGGGCCTTGAGCGTGCGCGAGATGGCGTCCTCGTGGCTTTCGGCGATCACACTTTCCAGCACCTCGATCACAAGTCGGCCCGGATCGAGGTTGAACCGATCCAGTTCCCAAAGCACGTAATCCGCCAGCCGCGGGTTGCGCAGTTCCTCGCTCGAGAAATTGACCGAGACGCATGGCACGCGGTATCCGGCCGCATCCCAGGCATTCAGGGCCGTCAGGGCCTGCTTGAGGATGACCTCCGCCAGCCGCTGCGACAATCCCGCGCCCTGGATGTCCGGAAGGAACGCGCCGGGAAGCAGGACACCCTGTTCGGTGTGTTCCCAACGGGCCAGGGCCTCGAACCCGACAACGCGGTAGCCGTCCGACGACATCTGAGGCTGGAACCAGGCAAAGATCTCGCCGGTTTCCAGCGCGTTCGACAGCGCGCGGGCGCGGGCGCGGGTGTCTTCCTTTTCGCTGGTCAGTCCATCGCTGTAGACCCGCACCGATCCTGGCCCGGAAGTCGAGGCGAACTCGCCGGCGGTTTCAGCGGCGCGCAGAAGGTTGCCCGGCGTCGGATCCGCAAGCTGAACTTCGGTGGCGATGCCGACGGACATGGTGCAATAGACCCTTGCGGACTGGCTCGCGAAGGGTTCGTCACAGGCAGCCTGCAGGCGGCGGGCGAGTTGCAGCAGGTTTTCGGTTTGCGGCGCCTTCACGTCACGCAGTCCGAAGGCGATGAACTGGTTGTCCAGTTCCGCGATCACATCGTACTGGCGCATGAGAGTCCGAAGCCGAGCCATGGCTTCATGGCGGACCGAACGGCGCAGGTCACGACCCAGACGGGACTCGATCGCGTCAAGGTCGTCGATCTTGACGGTCATCACCGCCGAGTGGCCTTTCGCCTGTCCTCGTGCGGGCATGACGAACCTGAGCCATTCTTCCAGGCCATCGCGCGACAGCAGTTCGGGAACGGCTGCGGGCCGCTGGCCTGAAGCCGCCATGCGCCCGCGGTTTCCGAGGATCCCCGCCAGCACCGGCACGCCGATTGCAGCTCCGGTCAAGGCGGTCTCGCCGTAGATCCAGAATGCGCATAGCAGGCACAGCGGCAGGATCGCCACGAGACGGAGAGCTGTCAGCGACTGCGACAGCATTTCGGCCAGGTCCCGAAGTCTGTCTGAAAGAGCCTTCCGCATGTCAAATCCGCTTCGCACCCTGTCGGCTTCAAGCGGTCTAGCAGGCGATCGGTCTACAAGACGTTAATCCTGTTCGACTGTTTTGCCGGACGTCCGTTCCAAACCCGCGAAATCAAAGAGTTTCGGATCGAGAAGATGCGAGGGCCGCGCGTTCATCAGCGCGCGGAACATGACCTGCCGGCGGCCGGGACTGTTCTTTTCCCAGCCGTCGAGGATCGCCTTCACCTGCTGGCGCTGTAGCCCGTCCTGGCTGCCGCACA
>CAZRNL010000389.1:0-1441 GCA_964601395.1 uncultured Silicimonas sp.
GATGTCGACGAAGGTCATCCGCGCCGGGATCACCTGTTTCGACCTGGCGATTTCGGCCAGTGTGGTCAGGCGCGCATCGGGGACGGCCACCTCGCCCACGTTCGGTTCGATGGTGCAGAAGGGGAAGTTCGCTGCCTGTGCCGCAGCGGTCCGTGTCAGCGCGTTGAAGAGCGTGGATTTCCCCACGTTCGGCAGTCCGACGATCCCGGTCTTGAAGCCCATGGCGGTGATCCCTCGATTGGCAGGAAGGCTCTATCGTTCGGACCGTCGGGGGGCAAGGGGGAGGCGGGTACGAATGGGTCTTGAGGAGAATTGAGTCACGAATTCTTCGAGAGACGCGCTATAAGGTCGATGAATATTCGAATTCATTCTTTTTCGCGCAGACCGCCTTCAGACAACGGATCGCTGAAGGCGGATGCCAACAGGCATTTGGAAGGCGACAAACATGATGAGATTACTGGCCGTTGCGGCACTTGGACTGCTGGCTGCATGTGCCGTCGATACTCGGGGATTGATCAGCCAATCGCACTTCCACAGTGTCGGCCCGAACACGCTGCGCGTAGAGTTGATCGACATGACCGACTTCACCGTGCGGTCAACCGGCGACCAAGGCATCCGCGGCGGCGCGCGCGATGGGGAATTGCAGGACATTATCGTCTCAATCTCAGCCCCAAACGAGTTCTCCAGCGCTTCTGGCCGGAACGCGACCGGGCTGGTCAATCGGACACGAGCCGAAACCGACTCTCTAAGCTTTGTCACGATAGTCGTGGGCGACAGAGTGGCATGGGGACGGGCAGCCACCTATGACAATGATGCGGTTTGGGTCCTTGCCGAACCGGACTCACGGATTTCGTTGCTCGTGCAGGCCCGTGACCTGGATTGTACGGGTGAGCGGGTATGCGGTCGCCACAACGACGGCGCTTTCAGATTTGATTTCATGCTGCCCTCGCTTCCGGCGCGCTTGGAGCCGAATTGCGTGCCTGAGCAGATCTTTGTCTGGAACGAAGCAGGCGGACGCCCCGGCTTCCGAGGTGCCCGCGATGTTGCGGTCACGACGACCGGCGCGCCCATCATCGTGCCCGCGAACGGCGCGATCTGCATTCGCCCCGTCCCCCGCTGATTCCCGGGCGGACACGGTCCGCCAATTGGCGTCTCTCGCGCAGGTGCGGGGCGCCCGCGCGAACTGAACAGCAGTAGAGTGTCTTTACGCGGCGCGCTTCATCGGCTTGCGGCCGCGGTTGCGCGGACGGCGGGCTTTCTGAAATCCGCTGCCGGGCTTGCCGGCCGAGGCCCTGTGCGGGCGCAGAGGCTCCCACGGGGTGCCGCCTGCGACCGATATGTCGGTGCCCAGAAGTTTCTGGATCGCCTTCAACTCGGAGATTTCCTCGGCCGAGCAGAAAGCGACGGCGCGGCCCGAGGCCCCTGCCCGCGCGGTCCGCCC
>CAZRNL010000389.1:1451-3258 GCA_964601395.1 uncultured Silicimonas sp.
GTGGACATAGTTCTCGGCGACGTTCGGCATGTCGAAATTGTAGACGTGGCTGATCGCGTCGATATCAATGCCGCGCGCGGCGACGTCGGTGGCGACCAGGACGTCGATCTCTCCGGTCTTGAGGGCCGAAAGCGCACGGTCCCGCTGTCCCTGGCTCTTGTTGCCGTGGATCGAACCCGCCGCGAAGCCGGCTTTCTCAAGCTGCTTCATCAGCCGTTCGGCCCCGTGCTTGGTGCGTGCGAAGACCAGCGAGCGGACATTGCTTTTCTCGGACAGAAGCTTGGTCAACAGGTTCACCTTGTCGGCCTGGGCCACGAAGTGCACCGACTGTTCGATCTTGTCGGCGGCAAGGCCGGGACGCGCGACTTCGACCCGCACGGGGTTCTTCAGGTAGTCGCGGGAAAGATCGCCCATCAGCTTGGGCATGGTGGCCGAGAACAGCATCGTCTGACGCTCTTCGGGAAGCAGCGGCGCGATCCGGCGGAGCGCATGGATGAACCCCAGGTCCAGCATCTGGTCGGCCTCGTCGAGGACAAGGAACCTTGTCTCGCCCAGTTGCACCGCCTTGCGGTCGAGTAGGTCGATCAGACGGCCCGGCGTCGCGATCAGGATGTCGGCGCCGCGCTGCATCGTGTCGACCTGCTTCTTGATCGACTCGCCCCCGGTGACGAGCGCCATCTTCAGGTGCGACCCCTTGGTCAGCGCAACCAGAGTGTCGAAGATCTGGCGCGCGAGTTCGCGCGTCGGGGCCAGGATCAGGCCGTGGGTGTGGCGCGGCGTGGGCCGGACGCCAAGCGAGTTCAGCGCGTGGACGATCGGCAGTCCGAAAGCCAGCGTCTTGCCGGTGCCGGTCTGGGCAAGCCCCATCACGTCGCGCCCGTCGAGGGCGTACGGAATGGCCTGACGCTGAATCGGCGTGGCGGTGTTGATGTTCTGCTCGGCCAGCCTGGCGGCCAAGCGGGGCGCAAGGCCCATAGATTCGAATTCCATTGGTCGTTCCTTGTTCCGAACCAAAAGTCCGGATGAAATGAGGCCCCGCAGTGCGAGAACCGCGCTGCGTGGGTTAGGTCAGGTGCCGGTCAGACGGACGCTGAAAGCGCCCAGTGCCGTTCTCGGCATCCCCTGCGTGATGTGGGATTGTTGTCGGTAACGTTCGCGCTTCGGGTCTTCTTCCGGACCCTCTGCTCACGCGGCAGAACGTCGACGTTGAGGCGCATATCGCCGCCCCCGGACCATAAGTCAAGGATGTTGACGCATGGGGCCCGCGAGTGTTGCCGGTCAGTCCCGGTCCCGGTACGCGCGCTCGCGCTTGTCCTCGCGGGACTGGAAGATGATGAACCAGGCCAGAAGGATGAACATCGGGTGGGTCAGGCCGCCCGAGAACAGAAGAGCCGGAATCCAGATCAGGAACACGATCACACCCAGGAACGGACGTCCCGTGGCGATGATCGAGATGGGCGGCAGCAGAAGTGCGACGATATAGTTCATGCCTTTTATGTGGTATGCGGGGGCGGCCCTGTCCAGATAAATGACCCGGATAGAGGTTGCGGGAGAGCGAGAATGACCGATGTGGCAGTCATATTGGGTGTAGGCCCCAATCTGGGCGAGGCGCTGGCCCGCAGGTTCGCGGAGGGCGGATGCGACGTGGCGATGCTGGCGCGCGATGGCGACAGGCTGGCCGATCTGGGCTTCAGGCTCGCCGCAGAGACAGGGCAGCGCGTCCAGGGGTTCTCCGCCAACGGCGTCGATCTTGCCGGGCTTCGCGCGGCAATGGCCAGGGTCGCCGACGAGATGGGGCCGCCCCTGG
>CAZRNL010000390.1:0-3248 GCA_964601395.1 uncultured Silicimonas sp.
TCACGATCTCGACCTTGGGGTCAGAAAGAGCCCTGCCATTCAAAACCGCAAGCTGGGGCCGGTCGCGGAACAACTCGGTCACGCGCGGATCGAGGTCGACCAACGTCACCCGCTCCACGTCCGTCCATTTCAGCACCTCCCGCGCCGCCATCCCGTCTCCGCCGCCGAGGATCAGCACCTCCGCCCGTCGCGGAGCGCGGGCCATGGCAGGATGCACAAGGCTTTCGTGATAGCGATGCTCGTCGAGCGTATCGAACTGGATCGAGCCGTTCAGGAACAGCCGGTAACGGTCCTTCCAGTGGGTCACGACAATCCTCTGATAGGGCGTCTCCTCGGACAGCACCACGTCGTCCTCGAAGAAGGCATGATCGGCCAGCGACACCAGACGGTCCGACCAGATCAGCCCCGCCGCGCAGGCCGCCAGCCCGAATACCCAGGTGCCACGCAGCGCCCAGCCGATCCGGTCCCTGAACAGCCAGACCGAGATTCCCGCGACCAACAGGTTCAAGAGCCCGAAGGTCAGGCTTGCCGCCATCAGCCCCAACTGCGGCACGATCACCAGCGGGAACAGCACCGCCGCCACGAGAGCGCCGGCGTAATCCGCCGTCAGAACGCTGGACAATGTGTGCTTCATCGCCTCGCGCTCGGTCAGAATGCGCGTGATCAGTGGTATCTCCAGCCCCGACAGCGCCCCGATGGTAACAACCAGCCCGAACAGGAGTGCCTGTATCCCTTCCAGATAGCCGTAGGCCAGGAACAGGATCGGCGCCGAGAACCCGCCGACGATTCCCAGCATGACCTGGCTCAGCGTGAAGCCCCGCTCCGGCACCGTCACGAACCTCGAGGCCCAAGCGCCCAGACCCATCGAGGTCATGAACACCCCGATCACAAGGCTGAACTGCGTGACCGAGTCGCCCAAAAGGTAACTCGACACCGCCCCGGCGATAAGCTCATAGACCAGCCCGGCAACCGCGACGACGAAGGTCGCGGCCAGAAGCCAGATCGCCTGAGCGTCGCGGTGCTTGTCCATCAGCTCAGGATCACGGCCGAGATCAGGATCGCGATGGAGATGAACAGGCTGCCGATCAGCACCGCGATCGCCAGGTTCTGGTCCTCCTCGATTTCGCGGCGCAGCGAGAACGGCGAGAGCCACTCGATCAGCTTCCAGCAGATGCCCAGCAGCACCAGCCCCAGAAGCGTGTAGAAGATCGTTGCGACGACCTCCGCCAGCACTATCGTTTCAAACATTTCCTTCTCCTCATTTGACACCACCGCCAAGCCCATAGCCGCCACCCGGCGACCCGACCCGCGTCGAGACCACGCCGCTCGTTTCTCCCCAGACGCCGTTCCAGCTCATCGTAGTCGCGGCACCGATAATGCCGACCACAAGAGCGACGAAGACAACGCGCACGACCATCAGTCATCGCTCCAGTCGCTGCCGGCCCAGCGGCGCGCGTTGTGTGCAGCTCTTTGTCCGAAGAATGCCGCGCCAATCAGCGCCAGAAGCCCGCCTGCGCCAAAAAGCCAGAAGGGATTGGTGTGCCCTTCGCTGATCCGCACAAACATGACCTTTGCCAGCCGTCCGTTTGTCCAGTCGACCTCACCTTCGGAACGCTCGACCTCCAATGTGTAGGACCCGGGGGACAGCCGGAGCTTCGTCTCGACCATCTGCGAGCCCTCTGTCCAGCTTTCGCCATCCTCCCTGCCGAAGTAATAGCCCACCTCGCGTTCGAAGGCAGCTACCGGCTCGCCCTCGGCGTCGACAAGTTCGGCCTCGAACGCTGCCCAGCTGTTCGTGACATCGGCCCAGATGCCGATTTCGGTCAGTTGGTTGCCTTTGCTCACCTCGAACGAAACCGAAAGCGGTTCCGAGATCGGTACCCGGTCGGTCACGACGATTGGCTGGCCCATAGCGCCAAAGACCAATCCAAGTAGAACCGTCGCGACGCCCGCGCCAAACGATACATTCCGCACGAACAACTGAAGCGGCGTCCGCTCGATCTCGTCAAGAACATGTACTCCGTCTGCGCTCGGCATCCTCGCCGCGTCCAGTCCGAAGGACGACACGATTTCGCCCCGGTCCGGCAGCAACCCTATCTCGTATTCTCGCTCACCGCCGCTTTCGACGATGTCCAGCATCTGATGACCGCAAACCAGCGACACGTAACGGACGCGGTCGTTCATCGAAGGCACGTAATTGAAAGCGCCTTCGATGAAGGTCGGCTGTGCCCTACCGGACCCATAGTAGCGAAACGTGCGTGATCCCAGTGTCACCGTTGGGCGATGCTCGGCGCTTTCAATGACGGCTTCGCCGATCCCGGCAGGAGAAGGCACGTCACGGGTCTTGCGCGAGTAGACGATGTGGCCGTCCTCGACCGTCAGCCAGGAATAGCCATGCGTCGGCGAGAAGATCTGGTGATCCGTCCAGATCCAGACATTGCCTGCATGATGTTCGATCCAGCCGATCGTGCCGATGACGGTGAAGGGGACACCCCAAAGCGTGCCTTCCATTCCCAGTTCGAACGGGGTGTCGGGGCGTACCATGTCGCGGAACCGGGCGATGACCCGGAAATCGTCCTGTACATCCAGCTCAGAGCCGCAATAGCCGCAGACATGCACCCGCACGCGCCCACCGCCCAGCAGATCCTGACCGGCGCCGCATTCGGTGCAGTTGAAGCTATGGACGGACGCATCAGTCATGCCGCGTGGACGTCCCATGGATCAACCCAGTTGCCGATCGTCCAGCTTCGCCCATCGTCCCAGACTTCAAAGGTCACGATCTCACCGGCGGGTCCGCTCAGATCGTAGTAAAGATGCGTTTCGCTCAAGATCAACTCTTCCGGGAACTCCCCTCGGATGGCCAGACAGGTTGCGCTTTCTGCTTCTGTGACGATGAACCGTGTGCCGGAGATCTCCAGCGTCTGCCCCAGAGCCAGCTTGCCCACGTTTGGCCAGCGGGACTCGGCCAGCGGATACTCGATGGCGTAATCGCCCTCGTCGACACTCAGCCAGCAGCCGCTGTCGCCGCCAGAAACGATGCACCAGTACTCGTCCCACCACCCGCGCCCATAGCCGAACCGAGCATGCCCGACAGGTGTCAGACGCGTGCTGCCGACGCGAAGCGCGTCTCCCAGCGTCACCAGCGACGGCGCATCCTGCATCACCCCGCCCGAACCGGCCAGCTCGAAACCCTTGTCCCGCAGGACCGAGGTAGTTCCGCATTGCGGACAGGTGATCATGCGCGAGTG
>CAZRNL010000391.1:0-2833 GCA_964601395.1 uncultured Silicimonas sp.
AACCGATAGACGAACGGGCCAGCGTCGTGGGGGGCTAATTAGGGAAAGTCCGGGGCGAGGGCAAGAGGTTTCTCGCCACTTTTTTCCGAGGTCAATCAGAGGCCGGGGCGGCGTCGTCGAGGCGCAGTTGCACGGTTTGCCGCCCGCCCCAGTGATTGATCTCAAGCCGTCCGGACAGGTGAAATCGCTTCCCTCCGTGCGCGGTGAGTGCCGGGCCGAGCGGGGTGTCGAAGGCTCCGAAGAGAATGGCGTCGAGCCGCGCGCCGATGCCGTCGCCGAGTGTTACCTTCAGGTGCCCCGATCCTACCTGCCGCGCGTGCAGGATCTGCGCGTCGGGAATGGCGAATCGCGGGGCAGGGGCGCTCTGTCCAAAGGGCCCTGCCGCCTCGATCTGTTCGATCAGGTCGACGGTCGCGGCCCCCGGCATCAGCACGGCATCGATCCGGTGGTCCTTCGGGCCGTCCGCACCCGCGCCTTCCTTGGCGAGCAACTCGCCCAGCCGCTCCATCGCTGCCTCGATCCGGTCCCGCGCGACGGTAAGACCCGCGGCCATCCGGTGTCCGCCGCCCTTGATCAGCAGGCCTTCGGCGGCGATCTTCTGCACCGCGTGACCAAGATCGACCCCCTTGACCGAGCGCCCCGAGCCCTTGCCCTCGTCGCCGTCAAGCCCGATCACGACCGCGGGGCGTCCCGTGGCCTCTTTCAGACGTGCGGCGACGATCCCGACGACGCCCGGATGCCAGCCTTCGCCCGCGGCCCAGACCAGCGGTCCGTCCAGACCACGGTCCTCGGCCTGCGCCAGGGCCGCGTCGCGCACCGCGTTCTCGATCTCGCGCCGTTCGGAGTTGAGCGCATCCAGCTTCTCGGCCAGCGCGCGCGCTTCGTCCGAATCCGTCGTGGACAGGCAGCGCGCACCCAGATCCGCACGGCCGACGCGCCCTCCGGCATTGACGCGCGGTCCCAGGATATAGCCCAGGTGATAGGCCGAGGGCGGCGCGTCCAGCCCCGCCACGTCCGCCAACGCCGCCATTCCCGGTCGCCGCCGCGCGGCCATGACCTTCAGGCCCTGGCGCACCAGTGCGCGGTTGACGCCGATCAGCGGCGCAACATCGGCCACCGTCGCCAGTGCGACGAGGTCGAGCATGGACAGAAGGTCCGGCCCGGACTTGCCCGCCGCCTTCAGCCGCCGGTTCGCCTCGACCAGCACCAGGAACACGACTGCCGCGGCGCAGAGGTGGCCCAGGTCACCCGTCTCGTCCTGCCGGTTCGGGTTCACGATCGCCAGCGCCTCGGGCAGCGTTTCCGCGCCGAGATGGTGATCCAGGATCACCACGTCCGCTCCGCTGGCCGCCGCGATTGCCTCGAACGACAGCGTCCCGCAGTCGACGCAGACGATCAGGTCGTGAGCGGCAGCCAAATCGCGCATCGCGGGCGGGTTCGGGCCATAGCCCTCGTCGATACGGTCGGGGACGTATAGCGTCGCGTCACGGCCCTGCTGGCGCAACCAGTCCAGCACCAGCGCTGCCGAGGCGCCGCCGTCCACGTCGTAATCGGCGAAGACCGCGACCCGCTCACGCCGTTCGACCGCACGGATCAGGCGCTCGGCGGCCGGCTCCATGTCGCGCAGCGTCATCGGATCGGGCAGCAGGTCGCGCAGGGCGGGGGCGAGATAGCGCTCGGCCTCTCCCGGCGCGACACTGCGCGAGACAAGGATTCGGCACAGCGCGCCCGGAAGTCCGGTCGCCTGCTCCATGGCCTCCGAAAGCCTCAGCGCTTCGGCATCCGGCCCGACCCAGCGACGGCCGGTCAGGGAGGATGAAACGCCGAGAAAGGCCTGGACTGTGGAGACGTCTCTCACGAAACCTGCGATCTTTTCTGTCGTTGAACTGCTGCCCGCTCACCGTATCCAAGCCGTGCAGGCTTGGAAAGCCGCGCTAGGCGCCGAGGATGGCGTCGACCGCGACCACGTCGGCGAACTCGCCATGCAGATGCGCCAGCGCCGTCCGGTGCGCCGCTTCCGCATCGAGGGGTGCGGCTCCGGGCAGCCAGCCCATGTCCGCGTTGATCTCGAACGAGGCGCAGGCGTCATGCGCCAGCGTCACGCGAAACCCCAGGTTCGCGGCCATCCGCGCGGAGGTCGAAACGCAATGCGGCGTGGTCAGTCCGGCGATCACCAGGCGGGACACGCCGTCGGCGCGCAACCGCGCCTCGAGGTCAGTCCCTATGAAGGCCGAGTTGACCGATTTCTCGAAGATCGGCTCGCCCGCCAGAGGCTTGACCTGCGGCTTGAAGTCGATCCCGCCCCTCTCGGCGGTCAGCGGGCTTCCCGGCGTGACGGACAGGTGCCGCACGTGATAGACGGGCCAGCCGCGCCGCCGCCATTCGGTCAGCAGCAGCCCCGCCATCGCTTCGGCGTCCGGATTGTTCCGCGCGCCAAGTTCCGGCGCATCGAACCCGGTCTGGATGTCGATCAGAAGAAGCCCGGTGGCTGCGCTCATTTGCCGATGGGATGGCGATAGGTCATCCGGCGCACCGACCCGGTCTTCGACCGCATCAGGATCGTCTCGGCGGTCAGGAAGCCCGGTTCGCGTTTGATGCCCGGCAGGATCGAGCCATCGGTCACGCCGGTTGCAGCGAAGATCACGTCCCGCGTCACCATGTCGTCGCGGGTGTACACGCGGTCGAGGTTGGTGATCCCGGCCTTTTTCGCGCGGTTTCTTTCGTCGTCGTTGCGGAAGACCAGCTTTCCGAACATCTGCCCGCCCATGCACTTCAACGCAGCGGCCGCCAGAACGCCCTCGGGCGCACCGCCCGAGCCCATGTACATGTCGAT
>CAZRNL010000391.1:2843-3240 GCA_964601395.1 uncultured Silicimonas sp.
CGGCGCAGTGAATCACACCGGCCACGTCGCCGTCGGTGATCAGGCGGATTGCGGCGCCGGTTGTGCGGATCTCGGCGATCATTTCCTCGTGGCGAGGGCGCTCCAGGACGCAAACTGTGATATCCTGGGTCGACACGCCCTTGGCTGCGGCCAGTGCGTTGACCCTTTCGGCGGGGCTCATGTCCATCGTCACGACGCCGCGCCGGAAGCCCGGCCCGATGGCCAGCTTGTCCATGTAGGTGTCCGGCGCGTGCAGCATCGACCCGCGCGGCCCCATCGCGATCACGGCCAGCGCGTTCGGCATGTCCTTGGCGGTCAGGGTGGTGCCTTCCAGCGGGTCGAGCGCGATATCGACCTCGGGGCCTTCCCCGGTGCCGACCTTCTCGCCGATATACAG
>CAZRNL010000392.1:0-3239 GCA_964601395.1 uncultured Silicimonas sp.
GGCCGAGGCCGACCGCCTGCGCGCGCTCTTCGAGGCGCGGGGCGCCGAGGTCTTCGAGGCCGACGTCCTGCAACCCGCGGGCGCGCTTCTGAACCTCTACGGCGAAGATATCCGCGCCCGCGCCTTCGTCACCCACGATCCCCTGCGCGGCGAGATGATGCTGCGCCCCGACTTCACCGTGCCGCTGGTCCAGCGCCACCTTGCCGAAGGCCGCGACGCCGCGCGCTACACCTACGCGGGCGAGGTCTTTCGCCGCCAGGAAGACGACGAGGACCGGCCCAGCGAATATATCCAGGTCGGATACGAGCTCTTCGGCGACGACGATGACGAGGCTGCCGATGCCGATGTCTTTGCCGCCGTGGCCGAGGCGCTGGGCGATGTGCCCGTAACCCGCATCATCGGCGATTTCTCGGTCCTGACCGCCGCAATCGACAGCCTCGACACGCCCGAGCGCCGCAAGACCGCGCTCAAGCGTCACCTCTGGCGTCCGCACCGCTTCGACACGCTGCTCGACCGGTTCTCACGCCCGGCACCTCCGCCGCCGCCCATGCCCGACCCGGACGCGCCGCATGTCGGCCTGCGCTCCCGTGAGGACATCGCCGCCCGAATCGCCCTGTTGGCCGAGGAGGCCGCGACGCCGCCGCTCGCCGCCGCCGAGGTCGCCCGCATCCGAGCGCTTCTGGCGATCCGCGACAGCGCGCCCGGAGCAGTTGAGCAGATGAAGCGACTTGCCGACGGAAACCGGCCGATCTTCCTCGCGGCCTCGCGCGTCGAAGCTCTGCTCGACGCTTTGGGCGCGAGGGGAATCGACCCTGCCACCCTGATCTTCGAGGCCAGCTTCGGACTGACTTCGCTCGAATACTACACCGGCTTCGTCTTCGGCTTTGCCGCCCCCGGCCACGCTCCGGTCGCGACCGGCGGGCGCTATGACCTGCTGACCGCCGCGCTGAATGACGGCGCTGCGCGGCCCGCCGTCGGCGGCGTCATCCGTCCCGGCATCCTCCTCGACCTGAAAGGGGGCAGGGCATGACCGTCAAGCTTGGCATCCCCTCCAAGGGCCGTCTGATGCAGGATACGCTCGACTGGTTCGCCGCACGCGGTGTCACAATCACCCGCACCGGTACGGACCGCGAATACGCGGGCAGCGTCTCGGGCGTGGGAGGCGTCGAACTGGTGCTTCTGGCCGCCGGCGAGATCCCTGGCGAGTTGGCCCGTGGCCGGATCACGCTCGGCGTCACCGGCTCGGACGTGGTGTGCGAGAAGATCGCTGGCTGGGACCGCAAGATAGCGCCGCTGGCCCCGCTGGGGTTCGGCCAGGCCGACCTGATCCTCGCCGTCCCCAAGACCTGGACCGACGTGAATACGCTCGACGACCTCGACTCGGTGGCAGACGCCTTCTGGAAAGCCCACGGCTTCCGTCTGCGGATCGCCACCAAGTATCACCGCCTTGTCCGCGCCCACCTGAAGGCGGCGGGCGTGGCGGGCTATCAGCTTGTCGACAGCCAGGGCGCGACCGAAGGCACGGTCGCTAACGGCACCGCCGAGGCCATCGCCGACATCACCACCACGGGCGCGACGCTGGACGCGAACCACCTCAAGATCATCGGCGATGTGATCCACGCCAGCCAGGCGACGCTGTTCCGGTCGCTCTCGGCGAGGTCGGACCCGGAGGACGAGGCGCGGCTGGTCGGATTTCTGAGGAAGATCGGCGTCGCCTGACGCGTCAGAACCGGTGAAACCGACGCCGCGCGTCCTGCGCGATACCCAGCCGAGTCTCCAGATCGGCAAGCCGCGCCATCGCCGCCTTCCGCGCCTCGGGTTCAGTCAGTGCGGCAAGCTCCGCCTTCGCTGCCGCCACGTCCTTCTTGATCCGGAATTCCTCGGGCAACACGCCGTGTTCCGCCATGATCCGGTACCCTGCCGCCAGGCCGGGATCGACCAGCGCGTCGCCCGATCTGTCGGGCAATGGCTCACCCTCGCCGGGCAGGTTCTGCAACTGCCCCTCGGCCCGCGCCTTCAGGATGCGGCGCTCGATCAGTCTGTCCCACCACGTCATGCGCGGATAATGCGGCTTTTGAGGCAGGCGCGCAATCTGAACCGATCCATTACCGACGCATCGCCGAGCCGGCATTCCGGGGCTCAGCGCACCCCGATATCGGCCAGCGCCGCCAATAGTTGCGGCGGCAGATCGTCGTTCGCCCGGCCGCGTGCAAGATCGCGCGGCGCGATACTCCCTTCCAGGTATCGCCAGCCCTGAAACGGCCGTTTCGGGACCGCCTCGGTCCGCACGACATCGGGGTCGAGGACGATGCCGCAGCGCCGGATTCCGTCGCCTCGGTCCACCTCGTCCAGCCGCAGGATCCGTTGGCGAGCCAGAACCATACCCTTGAAAACCCAGTACAATGACCCGCCGCCCAGCAGTTCGGCATCGCGCTTCGGCCACATTCGCGTCACGTGGCGCGGCAACCCGTCCGGCCCCTTCGCGCGCGGCGTGGCCTGCCAGTCGATCAGGTCCTGAACCTGTTCGGCACCGACGCAAAGCTTGATAAGGTTCAGCGAGTTATCCACAGAGTCGTCCCCAAGCAACACAGCATATCGTAGCGTCTGTCACGGCAGCTTCAACCTGTTGTGCGAAACCACCTCCGCGTATAGATTGGAGGACCTGAAATCCGAGGAATCGCCATGACCCGTTTCTCAGCCCCGATCGCCGAGCAGATCTGGGACATGAAATACCGGCTGAAACAGGCCGACGGAACGCCCATCGACACGACGGTCGAGGAAACCTGGCGCAGGATCGCGCGTGCTTTGGCGGTTGGCGAGAAGGACCCGGACCACTGGGAAGACGTGTTCTACCACGCGCTCGAGGACTTCAGATACCTGCCCGCCGGCCGCATCACTGCCGGGGCCGGGACCGCGCGTTCCGTCACCCTGTTCAACTGCTTCGTCATGGGAACGATCCCCGACAGCATGGGCGGCATCTTCGAGATGCTGAAGGAAGCCGCGCTGACGATGCAGCAGGGCGGCGGCATCGGCTACGACTTCTCGACCATCCGGCCCAGGGGAGCCGACGTCAAGGGCGTGGCCGCCGATGCGTCCGGTCCGCTCTCGTTCATGGATGTCTGGGACGCCATGTGCCGCACGATCATGTCCGCCGGGTCGCGCAGAGGCGCGATGATGGCAACGATGCGCTGCGATCATCCTGATATAGAAGACTTTATTTCGGCCAAGGCCGATCCGGC
>CAZRNL010000393.1:0-3220 GCA_964601395.1 uncultured Silicimonas sp.
TGGCAGCCAGGCGTGATGCCGAGCCGACGTCGGATTTCCGCCGGAATGACGACCTGCCCTTTATCGGAAACGGTAACAGTCGGCATGGCAGCCTTCTTAACTTCTTACACGGTAAGAACACTGTAGCACATCGCCCCGACCGAAGGGTGCAAATGCTCGGCAGGTCCATTGGCAGCATCGATTAAACGACCCGAATACGCTTGCGGTCCCGAACGGCGTTTCCGGATGCATCACGCCTCTTGTCCAGCAATTTGCTATTCGCCCATCCCAAAGGCTCACCCCTCGCGACGACGCGCGTATCCTTTTCAGGACTGACAGCACGGCGCTCACGCAGCAATTCATTTACTGACTGGCGAGAGTCCCCCGGAGATTCAGCCAGCCCCGCAACGGTCAGGCCATGGTCCGGCAGGAAATCCTCGCTCAGCATTTCACCCGGATGCGTCGGCTCGCGCTGAAAATGGTTGAAGGCGATTACCGCACGTCAATTTCAAGTCCTCCAGCCGTTCGGCCAGATTCACGTATTCAAGTTTTCTGGCAGCTCTCAGTGCGACATCCGCGGGAAATCTTTTTGGTTCTCCTTTTGAGTAAAGCTCCTGAGTTCGTTCATCAGTGAAGGACTCGATCATGCGTTAAAAGAACAATCCGTCACGTGACACGGGTCAACGAGACTTGGGAATGAATACCTAAAAAGCTCAGCGGCGCGCCGCCGTTTGGCGCGTCCGCTGAAGCGCAATACTATGCGCCATTGTCTTTAGCTCGATTTCATAGGCCTCATATTCACCCAAGTGGGCGCGCATCAGGCTTTTCCAGAGTTTTCCATGGTTGGGAACAGAAAAGTGGAGCAGCTCGTGGACGATCACGTAGTCCCACAGCTCGGGTTTCAGGGCGGGCAGTTCGTCGCTGAAATTCAAATGACCCGCGGTGGAACACGAGGCCCATTTGTTGCGCATCGGCCGCACCCCCAGCCAGACGAACTTTACCTCCAGCTTGTCGGCCCAGTGGCGGACTCGCTGTTTGAACACCGTCTTCCTTGAATCTGCGCCCATCTGCGTCATCTGCGGTTTCAAATCCGGTCCGCCTTTTCCAGCAGCGTAAACAACTCATCCACCAACGCCGTCACCCGGTCCAGGTCCTCCGTTTCGGCGAAGATGGCAAAGGTCACTTTCTTGCGGAGCTCGCGAAGGGCGTTTTCGCTGCGCTTCCAGTTCGGAAACTCGGCGAAGGCGAGGCGAATCTTCCGGCTGACCGCCTCTGCGTTCTGAATCTTCGCGTCCAGCAGGCTGCGGTAGACAAAATAGGTCAGGCCATCGAAGGACTTTTCGGCCTGTTCCTTCTTCCGCGCTTCATTGCCTTCCACTTCGCGCAGCAATTCGGCCAGGGCCTCGGCCGTGCTGGTCTGGCGCTGCTCGAAACTCTCCTGCACCGCCCGCGCGCGCTCCGCCATGGCGATGAGGTAAGGGTCATCGCTGTTTTCCTGCGCCAGTTTCTCGATGCTCTTGATCAGGTTGATGACCTTGGTGCCATCCCCGCCGGGCTTGTTCTTGATCAGCTCGATGGTATTACCGTCGATCGCGACGATCTCGCCCAGACCGCCCACGCCATAACTGCCCACCTGCTCCTGCACCAGGTAGTTGGTCTTGGCCTGAAACTCGCGGCCCACCATCACGGTGCGGGTGTAGGCCTTGCGGACGACCTGATAGATTGCCGACAAGGTGCCGTAGTCGTCAATGAACGGGCGCAGGAAGGCATCGGGCGAGATGATCTCGTAGAGCATCTCGATTTCCTTGTACTCCTTGAATAATTCCTTGCGGCGCTCCGGGTCGCGGAAGTGCTCGATGAGGGTGTCCACGTCCTTGTCGTTGAAGTTGCGCTCGATCAGGCCGAGGTAGTCCGGTGCCCTGGACTCCATCTTGTTCTTGAACAGCAGCTTCAGCAGCTTCAGGTCCTTGACGATGGCGTTGATCTCGTCGCTGTCGAAGGCCAGGGCTTTTTCGAGCTTGTCGAAGATGCCGACGAAATCGAGGACGAAGCCGTGGGGCTTCACCATCTCCTGCGCCTCGTTCTCGTAGGGGCGGTTCACCCGGGCGATGGCCTGCAGCAGCGTGTGGTCGCGCATCGGCTTGTCGAGATACATGGCGTAGAGCACCGGCGCGTCGAAGCCGGTGAGCAGCTTCTCGGTCACGATCAATATCTTCGGTTGCTGGTCCAGCTTGCCGAAGCTCTTGCGGATCTGCCGTTCCTTCTTCGGGTCGAGGTGAAATTCCTTGAGCAGCTTCGAGTCGTTGTTGCTGCCGGTGTAGACCACCTCGGAATACTCCGGCGGCAGAAACTGGTCGAGCGCGTGCTTGTAATGTGCGCAGGCTTCGCGGTCCACGCCGACGAGGAAGGCCTTGTAGCCGAGCGGCTCGACGTTCCCGCGGTAGTGCCCGGCGACGAACTGCGCCACCTGCTGAATACGCTCCTTGCCCTTGAGGAAGTTCTTCAGGTTCACCGCCCGTTCGAGGATCTTGTTCAGCTCCTCGATGTCGGCCACGCCCTCGGCTTCGGCAAGGGAGAGGAACTCCTTGTCCAGCGTTTCGTGCGGGACGAGCATTTCATTGGGGGCCAGCTGGTAGTAGAGCGGCAGTGTGGTGCCATCCTCGATGCTGTCGGCGATGGAATACTTGTGCAGGTAGCCCTGATCGTCCTCGCAGCCGAAGGTCTTGAAAGTGCCCTTACCGTAGGCCGTTTTGTCTACAGGGGTGCCGGTGAAGCCGAGGTAGGTCGCGTTCGGCAGGCCGGCCATGAGGAAGGTGCCGAGGTCGCCGCCGGTGGTGCGGTGGGCTTCGTCGATTAGGACGTAGATGTTCGAGCGGGTGTTCAGGTCCGCCGGCATGTCGCGGAATTTGTGGATCATCGTCACGATGATGCCCCGATAGTCGTCGCGCAGGAGTTGGTTGAGCCGGGCCATGCTACTGGCATGCTCCAGGTTGCCCAGGCCCAGCGCGGCGAGGTTCTTGAGCATCTGGTCTTCCAGCTCGTTGCGGTCGATCATCAGCAGCACGGTCGGCTTGTCCGCCCCGGGCGCGCGGAACAGCCGCTCCGCCGCCTTGATCATGGTGAAGGTTTTGCCGCTGCCCTGGGTGTGCCAGATGAGGCCGCGTGTGCGCCCGGGATCGAGGGCGCGGCCGACGGCCGCCTCCACCGCGCCGGTTTGGTGCTGGCGCAGGATGTACTTATT
>CAZRNL010000394.1:0-3216 GCA_964601395.1 uncultured Silicimonas sp.
GCTCGGGTGGGGCCGTGGCCTTCGCCACCGCCAACCGGGTCGCGATGCTTGAACACTCTATCTACTCGGTGATCTCGCCTGAGGGTTGCGCCTCGATCCTGTGGAAAGACGCCGAGAAGATGCGCGAGGCGGCAGAAGCATTGCGCCTGACCGCGCAGGATCTCCACAAGTTGGGCGTCATCGACCGGATTGTCGCCGAACCCGAAGGCGGCGCGCAGCGGGATCGCGCATCGACCATCGCCGCCGTTGGTCAGTGCGTCGACGACATGGTGTCGAAACTGGCGTCCCTGTCACGCGACGAAATCGTCCGCGAACGCCGCAAGAAGTTCCTGAACATGGGCTCGAAGGGGCTGGCCGCCTAAGCCTGATCGGCCAGCAACTCGGGCAGTTTACGCTCGACCCACCGCGCCAGAGCGCCGACATGGATCGCCGCCTCGTGGCCAAGCGGCGTCAGGCTGTAGTCGACGCGCGGCGGCATCACCTCATATGCACGGCGCGCCACCAGTCCGTCCGCCTCGAGCACCTCGCTGACCTCGACCTCGGGCCGAAACTCCACCTACGGCTATACCAATGGGCTTCTGACGGCGCTGAGCCACGTCCAGTCCGGCGCGACGCTGACCGATCTGACCTACGCGTACGGTGTAGACGGCCAGCTCACCGCCATGGTCGACAACCTCGATCCGGCAAAGTCCAAGGCGATGAGCTATGACCAGCTCAACCGCCTGGTGCAGGTCGTCGAAGGTATCCCCGTCGCTCAGGGCGGTGTCCCGATCCCGATCGAAGACTACAGCTACGGCGAAGAAGGCAATCGTCTCACGTCACACCTGTCGTCCCTCCACGACTCCAATGCGCATAACCAACTGGCTGAAGACCAGACCTACACCTACGCATACGATGCCAAAGGCAACAGGGTCAGTCGAACATCGAAATCGACGGGAGAAGTTGAGACTTATAGCTACGATACGGAAAACCGGCTCATTCGCTATCAGTCCGCTTCGGTGACTGCAACATATGCCTATGACGCCCTCGAGCGTCGGATCGCCAAGACAGTGAATGGTGTGACAACTGCCTACATCATGGACCAGATGTCGACACCAAGCACTTTGGAACCGAGCAACATCGCACTGGTCTTTGAAGATAGCAGCGGGTCTATGATTCTGAATCAGCGTTGGGTTTATTCTGACCAAGTCGATGAGCCGCTTTCCTTCGAGGAATATGCGTCGGATTCGCTGCCGGGCAGTGGTGTAGCAAAAGAGTTGTTTGCGGATCGGCAAAATTCGATCATCGAAGTCGTCGATGTGGCATCTGGCAGTGTCAGTGAGACATACAGCTATTCGGGGTATGGTGTCCCAAATGTAGCGACAGGCGCGGCCGATCAGCATTACGGTTATCGCGGACGCGAAATGGATCGGGAGAGCGGTCTCTACCATCTGCGTTGGCGGGCGTACGACCCGGAGACCGGTACCTTCCTGCAAATGGACCCGATCGGTTTCTTCGGCGGGCAGGAAAACCTGTACGCCTATGTGGACAACAACCCGTTCAACGGTGCAGACCCGATCGGTCTTACGGTCTATGCCGACTACAAAGCGACAATTGACGGCAAGAAACAGGCGTTGGGCGGTGTCACACGCTCTGTCTCGTCAGGTGTTTTTGCTCTGATTGCAAATATGATCGAAGCGATGAACGGCGACTGGAACAATTTCGCCGGAAGCGTCAAGTCTGTCGATGCACTCGGACCGGGGACCCGCAACAAGTGCCACGGAAACAGTGGTCACAACGAAGACGGGATGCACATTTACGTCATCTACGACAGGGCAATCGGCCAGACGCGCAAAGTCGGAATTGGCAACAACAAGGATCTCGTTCTGGACGGCGCTATGTCAAAGCGCGCGATGCGTCAGATCGCTGCGATGGGTGGACCGACCAAGTATGGCCACGTTGTCTTGATAAAAACCCCAGGAGGATTGATGTCCCGTGCGCAGGCGCTCATCATGGAAAAGATGATGGTGTCCATGCTGGCGACGCTTGGTATGCCCGTGTCTTCCCAGGGACATAGTCTGCCGACTGCCGATCCGGACTGGTGTCCGCTGTAAAGGGAACAAATGCCCACAAAGACCTTCAAGCATTTCGAGTTCATCTGGCATTCTCCTGCCATCCCAAGGAACGCGCGAGGCGTGGTTAAACCGGACTGGTCCGACGTAGTTCGCGAAACCGAATTGGCTGTGCGGGGATCGGTCGCCCTGACGGGCTACGTCGAGAGCGCGCTGAAATCGGCCAAGGTCTCCTTCGGGGAAAAGCCTGTTGAATGGGCGCGGGCGGTGATCACTCCGGAACCCAAAAGCCACGCATATTTCGACCCTGAACCGTTCCTGTATGCCGATGTCGGGTTCGATCCTCTCGAGCTGCGCAGCTTGCCCAAAGACCGAAAGGAAGCCGGTGAACTCTTTATCGGTTTTGTTGAGCAAGCCGTTGCGAAGCTGTCCGAATTGAAGGGCTTTCCAGTGGATGTGTTTCGGGAGGCGTGCGACGTTTTTCGGGCGCGTGGCTATTCATATGTCTTCAAGGCGGGGGAGCAAAAAATCCCCGGGACCACGCTGAAAGGACAGGTTCACGCTGTTGTATCAACCATTGATACTGAGCGATTTCTGACGGTTCTCAATCGAGGTCAGGAAGTCCTCAAGGTCAGGATAGCGTCCCAAAACGGCGCTGATTTTGTTATGTCTCAGCATTTTGCAGGGTTTGAACGCGACGGTTCAAAGGTGACAGTACTCGGCGGTTTTCCTGACCCAAGAGACGGACACTTCGCGGTGGAGTCCGTTGATGTGGATTTGGCGCAAGACCAGGCTTTGCACCAATTGCTGATCAAAAAAGGTTGGATTTGATAGGAGCAAGTGTAAGGTCTGACTTCTTGTGTGGCATTTCGCTGTTTCAATAGCTCGGGCGAGCGCGGAATTTAGGTCGTGTCCGAACTGCTTCCCATCAGCGCCAAGCCCAAGGCATCGCGGCAGGAAACGCGCCCGACGCCGTGTCGAAGGTGGTGCGCCGCGCAGTTTTCCGCACGATTCGCGAGGATGGGGATCGACTGGTAACCGAGGGTTCTTCAACTGATCATGGGGAGCGCGCGCTCGATACCCTCTTGAGCACGCTGAAACGGAGGTCTCCGAAGGACCGGCAGGCAGCTATTTCCCAGGCTTCCTCGAAGCACGGAAGACCCTC
>CAZRNL010000395.1:0-3211 GCA_964601395.1 uncultured Silicimonas sp.
ATCGGTATCGGCCATGCCAAGCCCTCATGAGAACTTCGGCTGGTGTCTAGGCTGCGAACTGCACAGAGTCAATCGGCATTGATTGCTCTTAATTAATTGTTTTAATTACCATAAATGAGGAGCGCGACAGTGTCGCGCCTGGGAGTATATTCAACCTTTCGGTTGACGGTTCCGCCAAAGCTGCGGCAGATGCCAGCATGAAGCCAGCACTCGACTCCGTCTTTTCAGCGCTCGCCGACCCCACAAGGCGGCAGATCCTGACGATGTTGCTTGAGGACGACATGGCCGTGACCGATGTGGCAGAGCCGTTCCGGATGTCGCTCGCTGCCGTATCCAAACACCTCGTCGTCCTGACCCGCGCAGGGTTGATCAGCCAGGAGCGCCGGGGGCGCGTCACGTGGTGCAAACTCGAGCCGGGCGCGATGCGCTCGGCTTCGGTCTGGATGCAGGGGTTCGGTCAGTTTGAACCCGTTGATCTGGATGCATTCGAAAGTTTTCTCGAACGCGAGCTTACGTCAGGCAAGCCCGAAGAAGCTGAGAATAGCGACGATGACGACAATGAGGCCGATAATATAGATGATATTGCGCATGGAACTCCCCCTGCATGACTGTTGCAGGCTCAACGGCGTCCGGGCGCGCAAGTTCCGCCGGATACTCTGCGAGTTGCGGGCAGGTAACATACTTCAGCCGGATTTCATGGCCGTCTGGCGCGAATTGCTGGTGATGGGTTATCGTCCGGCCCCGGGGGGTGATCGGAGAACGAATGCGCAGGCTTTTGGCCCTTCTTCCCATCGGAGTCTTCGGTTTCGCGGGCTATGCCATCGCGTTCCGTGCAATACCCCCTGGCAGCCTTGCGGCCAGCGTCGACGAAATCGCGCGCACTCTTGGCGCCGGCCTTACCGGAGCGCTTGTCTTCTGCGTGGGCATCGTCGTCTCGTGGCTCATGCTTCGAACGCCGACGGCCGCCCGCTGACCCTATCTTCGCGCAGAAGTATCGCCAGGGCGGCGAACGTCAGGCCTATTCCCGGAAGCAGCATCGCAGTGGGCAAGCTGCCTGACAGTGCGAACTCCCACAGGATGACAAAGCTGGGTGTCAGGTAGGTATAGGCCATGACCTTTGCCGCCTTCAGCCTCATCGACGCGAACTGTAAAAGGCTGATCGACACGAACGAAGCGAAGACCGCGAGATAGCCCAGTACCAGCCATACGCGAAGTGGAACCTCGGTCCATTCCGTCGCGAAAATGCGGGGTGCTCCAAGGATACCCAACATCAACGCGCCGACGGCCAGCGTGCCGAAGGCGAAGGCGAAGACTCCCTCGCCTCGGCCGAGTTTCTGGACCATCGGAATGTATAGCGCGTGGCAGATACAGCCCAAGAGGTAGATCCCTTCGCCGCGCCCGATCTCAAGCGACAGAAGGGCCGACAGATCCCCTCGAAAGATCACCCATAGCGCCCCTGCTCCGCCAAGAAACAGGGCCAGAAAGATGCTCGGAGTGCCCCGCTGCGCCATGATCCACCAGCCGAAACCCGCCGCCATCAGAGGCGTCAGCGTGAAAGCCGCCGCCATCGGGACGGGTGGCGCGGTCTTCAACCCCTCAAACATCAACACGAAGTAAAGCGCGAAAAGTCCGCCCGTCACGACAAAGCGCCAGGGAGCCTGGAACGTGGTTCGTGGCAGCCGGCCCATTGCCAGGGCGGCACCGCAAAGCAGACCTGACGCAAGAACGAAACGCAGGGCCGTCAATGCCACGGGATCGATTTCGTTCGCAACCCGGCCGCCCAAAGAGAACGACCCGGCGACAAGCGCGGAAAAGACCGCCATGGCGAAGTGACCGCGCAACTCGTCGCGGCGCGCGGATAGCGAAGTCGCTACCACGTCTTGGCGTCTTCCTTCAGGAATTTCAGGAACGCCTGAACCTTCGTCGTACGATGCAGGTCGACATGTGTGACAAGCCAGATCGGAGCTGTCCAGTCCTCTTGAGGCTCGAACAAGGGAACCAGGTTCGTCAGCGTCTCCGCCTCCCAGCAAGTGAGAAATCCGATACCCACCCCTGACACGATAGCGTCGCGAAGAACCCGACTGTCGGTGGCCCTGAAGACAACCTGATCCGGCTTGACCCTTTGCATCAGCCAGCGCGCGAACGGTGCACGGGACTGGAAATTGTCGAGGCCGACAAACTGGTGTCCGGAGAGGTCATCCAGAGACTTTGGAGTTCCGTGCCTTGCGACATAATCTGTTGATGCAAAAAGCGTGACGTTCTGCGACACGAAGGGCTGGACGACGTTGTCGGGGTTGTCCGGCGCATTGCCGGCACGAACGGCAACGTGCGCTTCTCCGTACTCAAGCCTTAGAACTTCCTCGCCGGTCAGAAACCGGACGATCAGGCCAGGGTATCGAGCCTGAAAGCGAACAAGTGTCGGGGTCAGTCGTGATGACAACATCGCCAAGGACGTGATGACAAGTTCTCCAGAGACTTCATCGCCTCTTCCCTTGATGCGACCGAAGAGCTGTGTGAACTGATCATCCGTCGCCTGCGCGACCTGCAACAGATCCTTGCCCGCCTCGGTCGAGGTGTAGCCGCGGGCATGTCGCTGAAACAGTTTCACACCGAGCCGGCCCTCGAGCGAGTCGATATGCCGGATGACGGTTGCATGGTGGACACCCAGCGCATCCGCAGCTCCGCTCACCGTACCCATCCGGGCAACATGATATGCTGTGCGGATTTCATCCCATGTGCTGATCGACATGCTCGACTGCCCTCTCTTAATCGGCCGCGCCCTGGCAACCGGATCCAATTTACAGTTCCGCTATCAAGAATTTTAGTGCGGAAAGAACAATAAACACGATCAAAATATAAAAAATCACGCAAATTTGCACATATCCCGTTTGGCAAAAGGGAATTCCGCAAACTCCGGAGTCACCTATGTGTTTGGGATTGAAAAGTTAAGGACATGAACCCGTGCGCCAGGAGATTCCACATCCGGACGCTTCCACCCGTCCTGAGGGTTCCGCTCACCTCACTTTGAACGGCGCGGCCGGCGGGCGTCGAGGGCGCCAAAGGACCTCTCTTGAGGTCCGCGAAACCATCCTGAACCTGAACCTGCCAGCTTAACCACAACAGAAGGAATGCACTGAAATGAACTACCTCGTTCTTGGAATCAAAGGCCTCGTCACCCTCGCCTTTCTTGCCGCCGGCATCGCCAAACTGG
>CAZRNL010000396.1:0-3196 GCA_964601395.1 uncultured Silicimonas sp.
GAAGGGGTGACGACCGGCATATCCGCGTATGACCGCGCCCGCACCGTGGCCGTGGCCATCGACGCCGGCAAGTCTGCCGCGGACATCGCCACACCGGGCCACGTCTTTCCGCTTCGCGCCCGTAACGGTGGGGTCCTGGTAAGGGCCGGTCATACCGAGGCGGCGAACGATGTCTCGCGGCTTGCCGGACTGAATCCTTCGGGTGTGATTTGCGAAGTGATGAACGACGACGGTACGATGAGCCGTTTGCCCGACCTTGTCGCTTTCGCGCAGCGCCACAACCTCAAAATCGGCACGATCAGCGATCTGATCGCCTATCGCCGCCGCTACGACAACCTTGTCACCGTGACCACGGAAAGTACCGTGACCTCGGAGTTCGGCGGCGAATGGACTTTGCGTATCTTCCAGGACACGGCGCACGGCGACGAACATATTGCGCTGATCAAGGGCGACCTGTCGGGCGGAGCGCCTTGCCTTGTGCGGATGCACGGGCTTGACCCGATGCTCGACGTGGTCGGTCTTGGTCCGGCTGGGCGTCGCGACGAATTCGGCGACGCCATGAAGCTTATCGCCGAGGAGGGGCGTGGCGTGCTGGTGTTGCTGCGCGACACGACGATGAAGCTGGCCACCGGCGACGCCGTATCGCCGCAGACATTGCGCCAGTACGGGCTTGGAGCGCAGATCCTGTCCTCGCTCGGACTCTCGAAATTGGTTCTTCTGACGAACTCGCCCAAGCCCAAAGTCGTCGGGCTTGACGCCTACGGGCTCGAGATCGTCGACACCCGCAAGATCTCGGAACTGGGCTGATGGCCGGACACTCCGACAACGACCTGTCCTTGCCGTCCTTCGCCGATCCGACGAAAGTCGCGATTGTCATCGCGCCCTACTACACGAAGATCGCGGAGCGTCAGCTGGCATCTGCCCGCTCGGTGCTAGAACGGGCCGGCGCGGCGCACGAGACGATCGAGGTTCCGGGCTCGCTTGAGATTCCTACTGCCATCACGCTGGCAAACCGCCTGTCCAACTACGACGGCTTCGTCGCACTCGGCTGTGTGATCCGGGGCCGCACCAGCCATTATGACGTCGTGGTCAACCAAAGTGCCAATGGAATAATGCTGCTTGGTCTCCAGGGGCTCTGCATTGGAAACGGCATCATCACGGTGGAAAACATGGATCAGGCCGAGGAACGTGCCGACGCGAGCCGCCTGAACACCGCAGGCGCCGCCGCTGAGGCCTGCGTCCACCTGATCGCCCTTGCCCGTCGCTGGGGAGCGCAGAGGAAGGCGGTAGGCTTTGCGCCCGGTGAATATCAGCTCGCGGACGGCGGCGAAGGGCCTGCCTCCGCATGAGCACATCCAAACGCCAGATGAAATCGGCCGCGCGCCTCTACGCGGTTCAGGCGTTGTTCCAGATGGAAGCCGCCGACCAATCCGTCGACGCGGTTCGCCGCGAGTTCGAGGACTTCCGCTTCGGTGCGGAATACGACGACGACACGATGGCCGAGGGCGACGTCGACCTTTTCCGAAAGCTGATCGAGGATGCGGTCAATTTCCAGGCCCGGCTCGACAAGATGACCGACCGGGCGCTTGTCGCGAAATGGCCGATTGCGCGGATTGATCCTACATTGCGCGCGCTTTTCCGCGCTGCCGGCGCTGAGTTGATTGATGGCGAGGCCCCACCGAAGGTGGTGATCAGTGAGTTCGTAGACGTCGCCAAGGCTTTCTTTCCGGAAGGACGTGAGCCGAAATTCGTCAACGGAGTGCTCGATCACATGGCGCGTGAGGCCAAGCCCGAGGCATTCTGAGCGGTAGTGGGCCGGAGCGGATCGAACGTCTGGTGCCCGACCGCAGGTCTCGCAATCAACGTACCGTCATCCATTCAGTTCAACAGGCGTTCTGGTCCGACCCCGCGGCGCTTCAACAATTCGGCACGTTCACGGCCAGCCCGCCAAGCGCGGTTTCCTTATATTTCTCACTCATGTCAGCGCCCGTCTGCCGCATTGTCTCGATTGCGGCGTCCAGCGGGACGAAATGCTGCCCGTCGCCGCGCAGAGCCAGAGAGGCCGCACTCACAGCCTTGATTGCGCCCAGACCGTTCCGCTCGATGCAGGGTACCTGCACCAGACCTTTCACAGGGTCGCAGGTCATTCCCAGGTGGTGCTCCAAGGCGATCTCGGCCGCGTTCTCAACCTGCTCGGGCGTTCCGCCCAGCACCGCCGCCAGTCCCGCCGCCGCCATCGCACTGGCCGACCCGACCTCGGCCTGACAGCCGCATTCGGCGCCCGAGATCGAGGCGTTGAACTTGACCAGTCCGCCGATCGCTGCCGCCGTCAACAGGAAATCACCCAGTTGCCTGTCGGACGCACCCGGCACATGGTCAAGCCAGTAGCGAATTGTGGCCGGAACCACGCCCGCAGCCCCGTTTGTGGGTGCCGTCACAACCTGGCCTCCCGCCGCGTTCTCTTCATTGACGGCCATCGCATAGACCCCGATCCAGTCGTTGATCGTATGCGGCGCGGTTAGGTTCATGCCGCGCTCGGCATCAAGCGCCCGCTTGATCGCAGGCGATCTTCGTCGCACCTTCAGACCGCCCGGCAGAATGCCGTCGGTCACGAGCCCCCGGTCCATGCAGTCGCGCATCACGTCCCAGATCCGCCGAATACCCCGGTCGAGTTCCGCGGCGCTCATCCGGGTCAACTCGTTCGCCCGTTTGAGATCAGACACAGACTTGCCCGTAGCGGCGCACATTTCCAGCATCTGGGCGGCGGATCTGAACGGATAGGGCACCGGCGGCCCATCGTCGACGTCCTTTCCTGCGGCCAACTCCGCCTCGGTCAGCACGAAGCCTCCGCCAATGGAGTAAAAGGTGTCCTGCACCGTCACATCGCCCTCTGCGTCCGTGGCCATCAGGATCAGCCCGTTGGCATGGCCGGCAAGAGGAGGGCCATAGTCGAAAACCAGATCCGTTTCCGGGTCGAAGGCCAGCATGCCAAGTCCTCCGGGCGACAACGTCTTCGTTGCGAGGACCTCTTTCAGCACGGTCTCGGCCCTCTCGGCGTCATAGTCGTCGGGACGGAAGCCTGCCAGGCCCAGGATCACCGCGCGGTCGGTCGCGTGCCCCACTCCGGTGAAGGCCAGCGAGCCGTGCAGAGAGGCACGCAGCCCCGCCACGCTGAACGGCGAGGCTCGCAGGCGGT
>CAZRNL010000397.1:0-3193 GCA_964601395.1 uncultured Silicimonas sp.
GCGGCGCGTAGCGCCGTCCGCTGCATGCTGTTGTTAGGCAACGCTTGCCGTAGATAAGGTTGCCAACATGTCGACTTCACTGTGTTTTCGTTGCACGGCAACCTCAAGAGCTCAGGTTGGCATGCCATTTTGGACTTCAAGCAGGTACCTTAGGCCGGAGATGCTTGGAGTGAGAAAGTACTCACCACCTGTGGCGATCACCCAGCGACCGTTGAACGGACATCGCAGCTGTCGGCCACTAGGACCGAAGATCTGAACACGCCGCTCCGTGTGGTTCGTTCCATCTTGGCCGATAATCGGATCTCGGCCGTCACCGGTTGGTCGTTGCGTTGCATTGGCCCAGTTGACTTGAACGAACTTAAATTGCTCAACAATTGATGTCTGGTAAGAGAGGAACAGCAGGCCACGATCTGCGTCAGGCGCATCGTCTACCTCGGGACCAAAAGCGATTCCTCGCCGCAACATGAGTTTTCTAGGATGGTGCTCTTGTCCGATTTCAGAGGTACCGTCTCGTGGGTTCACCTTCCGAATATGGGAAGCACGAGGACACGCATGCCCCATTGGATCGGCTGGCACCGCAGGAAGCGTTTGAGCCGGTTCCCCAGAGTCGGCCAGCGGCGTCGGACTCAGTGAAGCAAAGAACCGAAAATTGTTGATGCGGTAAGGGTTCTCGCTGATCTCCGGGTCCGCGGCTTCTGGTGAAGCGGTGAGCGGCGTCCCATCGGGCCATCGTCCAACGAGGTGAGCAGCAACCCACCCGTCGGGAACCTGTTCGCCTTCCTGCGATAAGTGTTGTTCCATGCCGCTCACTGCATTGCGGAATGCAATGACATCCTGCAGTAGCCGACGAAAAACTAAATAGGAACCGTTGCGCATCCAAGGTACTGGGGGGGGGACTGTTGCCCCAGCCTGGGTGAGGCTGGACGTTTGTCCCGGGTACCCAAATAGGAAAGAGCCTGGCCAGATGAGCAGTTGACCCGGCTTTGAGTAGATGCTTGACCTTGGGTCGTCCTCAGCAATGACACGCCGACTGAGGTGCTCCCCAGCGGGAGTGATGCCGCGCATCGCTGGCTGGGAAACGCCATCATTGAACCCGAAAAATTCTTCGTCCCCTGCACGTCGGTGACCGTACTCAGTGATCACCGGCGTGAATGCAGGTAGGAGTTTGGTGAACCAGTCCTGCACTGTCTGTTCAAGTTGTGTCCGTGTCGAATGCCCGGCGACTATCAGTACATCGACGCGATCGTTGTCTTCAACGTTAAACGTCCAATCCTCAGGAATTGAGTTGGAGCCGATGCAGTCGCCGAGCGCAGCCGCATCCACTCTCATACCTGCGTGGAAGCTTGTGTCAAACCCCCTCGTGTCAAAGCCCCATGCCCGAACTGCCGTCGCAGCAACGGAGATTGCAAGCGACGGGGCCGGCTGCGTTGGAATCGGCGTACCGCGAAGCATGAATTCACGCCGAGACTCCTTGTTGCCGAGGCTATCAGCCATTGTGGTTACGTCGCGAAGAAGACTCGCCAACGCTACGCGCCCCCCTTCCGGGTTCCCCATTCGCAGTGCAATCACGACGGAGTGACTGGTACCGAATCCTGGGAACACATGTCCCTGAATGTCGTCAATGTCTAACTGCGGTTCCATCAGACCATCCTTGAGCCGAAGTTGCGTGGCCGATCACCCATGGCCACCATTCTGAACTCTTCTGGAGCGAGCGTGACTGGCACTTCGTCCCACCTGGGATCGGTGCTGTTTGGGCATGTGCTGCTGGGCTCCACAGCCAGGAAGTACATAGGATTCTTGGTCGGGTGCGGGCATGCCTTCGCCTCGCAGTCCGCAATCGAATGGACACCGCTCGCCGCCATGGCGATGCCATGGATCACCACCGTAGTCTGGCGGGCGATGGGACCACCTGTGGAAAGAGGGTGACCGTCGAACATACAGTCCTCAAGTCCGTAGGCTGCGCCAGCAGGCGGGTGTATGGATAAGCGCAGGACGCGCGCGAGCCCGTCTTCATCCACAAAACTCCCACGATGAATTGTGAGGATCTCATCGCGAGTTACTGCATTACCATCCGGATCGCGGAAGCCGCTGACGTCGATTTCTCCTATGTACAGCCCGATAGGGTTCGAGACCATGGCGCGAAAGCCGCTTAGTGCCAGCGTATTGACGGACTGGCCAATCGTGGGATCTGAGTTCCGGTTGAGCGCTCCGTATCCGCCGCAAGCCGTTAGAGCGAAGCGGTCAACATCGGCGCCCAGGTCGGGGCGAATGGCAAATCGTTGCGTGGCACGGGCAGCAAGGTTGATTTCAGCAAACAGTGTGTTGTTGCCCTGAGTAAGGTGGACGGCCCCTAACTCTGTGTTCCACTTGTTGTACCGGTTGTACTCAGCCTTCCCGAAGCCCGGGAGCGGGGTGTAGCCAACAATCCTGAACCCGTTGTTCACGCGAGTAATTTCAGGGCAAAGCACGTCCGATCGAAAGAACAGGTCGGCCTTCGGTACGGTTACGCCAAGAATTTCTGTGTAGAGTCGCTGGGCCAGCGCGGGATCTCCCTCGGCCAGCGTCTCCCAATACTCCGGAGGCTCTACCGTGAAGTCGATGCGGGTGATGCGCCTTGTTATCGGATCCCGCACGACGAACCACTCAAGATACTCGTCTTGGGGGCGCTCGGGAAGTGTGAACGCGTGCTGGAACGACGGCGCTCCACCGACTGATGGGTAGAGCATCCATCCGCGTGATGGGTTGGCTGGAACTTGGTAGAACTCACCATCGTCCATGAACTTGACATAGGCGAGATGGTTGAGGATCTCTGCCGAGCGATGTGCCTGATGCATGAGTTGCATGCGCCTTGTGGGTTCCGCACTTGCGTCAATGCTGAGCCAGGCATCGAATATTCGAGGAAACCCGGTCCACGGGATGACCTCCCTCACCGCCGCGTCATCGGCACTCAGGGGATCTAGGAAGCGTTCGAAGCTGCGGTAGCGGTCGATCTGCTGCTTCACTTTATCGTGCCAACTCTTCGCGAGCTGGTCGGCTCGGGGCGAGCGGGAGAAGTCATTTATACGAGCGGGGGGTAAGTAGTGCATAGCGCCTCCTCTGTTTGAGCTTGAATGTGGTTCCGTAGTTGGGGTTCATGTTGCCTAACGCTCAGCATCAGCGACGGCGCGCAGCGCCGTCCGCTGCATGCTGTTGT
>CAZRNL010000398.1:0-3183 GCA_964601395.1 uncultured Silicimonas sp.
TCGATCCCGTCGCAGATCAGCGGCTCGCCCGGCAGAAGCGCATCCGCCGGGGCATCGAAGGCGGCGCGGAAGGCCTGGATCAGACGGATACGGGTCGCATTGCGCCAGACAAGAACCGGCGCACGGGCCATCAGCCCCGCCTCCACACGGGGAGCGACGACGACGCGGTCGTCCTTGGATGCCATTTCTTCGATCATCCGTTCGAAGGCTTCGAAGGTCAGGTCGTCGTCGGAAAGCGCGTGGGCCAGATCGAGGATCGGGTTGTCCCAATCCTGCCGGTGAATACGGTGCAGGATCAGCTTGCGGGTCTCGGGAAGGCTGTCGAACACCATGGCTCCCGACTGGTTCACCGGTGCCAGCTGGGCCGGGTCTCCGAAGAGAAGCAACGTCGGAAAGATTTCCTGAAGGTCGTCGAACTGCTTGCGATCAAGCATCGAAGCCTCGTCGACGAAACCGATGTCGAGCGGATCTTCGCGCCGCTTCCAGCCCAGGATGAAATCCGAACCTTTCAGGCCCGCTGCGGCCATTGCGCCGGGAACAGAGCGATTTTGCTGAAAAAAGGCAAAGGCGCGGTCGAGCGCTGCGTCGGTCAGTCCTTCCACCTCGGGCCTGTCGCCATTCCCGACAAGCCATTCGGCGATCTTCTCGTACTCGGGGTCGTAGAGCGGTGTGTAAAGAATGCGGTGGATCGTCGTCGCCGGCACGCCTCGGTTGCGCAGCACGCTTGCCGCCTTGTTCGTGGGCGCGAGAATGGCGAGCGTTCGGCGGTCCTTACGCCGGCGGGATTCATAGTCGCCGGACACGGTGTCGACGCCAGCCTCGGTGAGGGCTTCGGCGAGGCGCGCCAGAAGCATGGTCTTGCCCGATCCGGCCTTGCCGATCACCGCCAATGCACCCTGCCCGCACTCGGTACGCGGCAGGGTCATGCTTTCCTCGATATCGATTCCGGCTGATCTCAAGGCCTCGGAAACGCGGTCGAAGGCTTCGGCCTGATCGTCCGAGAAGGCAATGACGGGGACTGACATGCGGCGGACACTAGCCGCCCCTCCCAGGCGTGACCAGACGGATCACGCGGTGCGGGCCAAAACCGGGACCGGGACCGATCCGAAGGCGCGCCGATGCCAGTGCCGGGAGAGATCCGACGATAATCCGGCCCGTGCCAGCAGTCTTGGACGAAGTTCGGGTTCGAACGCCCAAAGCCCGACGCTGATCGCGTCGGGTCCGACACCATCGCTGCCGAGGATGGTCGGACCCCATCCGAGGCGGCGGTAGATACGCACCATTCTTGCGTCGAAGACACCGATGGCGTGGGACAGGTGCGCTCCGAGACCCAGTTCCAGACCACCCAGCATAAGGGCGGCCGAGACGCTGGCCGGTGAGTCCGGCGCCAAGCAGAACCGCGTGCATTCCCAGATGAAGGGGCTGCGGATCTCGACGCCGTCGGTCAGAGACAGGAAATGGTCGTTGACCATGGTCTGCCCCGTGGTCGGCAGGAAGCGCATCGATCCGCCGTGCAGGCCGTCACCGCGTTCCCACATCACGTAGAGCGGGTTCAGAGCGTCGTACTCGTCGCGCTCGGAGCCATCGGGATGGACGGTCACTTCCCAGTTGAGCCTCGTGTGAAACTGATGAGCGCGGTCCCGGAACATGCTTTCGGCAAGTCGCGGATGGCGGTCGAGTTCGTCTGAATAAAGATACCGAAGCATCCTGTCCCTCCCTGATGATGATCTGGGAGGGGTCGTAACGGCGGCGTCCTAAGGATAGACGATCAGGCCGTTCGCGGCGGTTATCAGAGAACTAACAGACCGGCATTGAGTGCCCGCGCCACGGCGTGGGTCGTGTTCATCGCGGCCAGCTTGAACCGCGCGCCTTCGATGTAGACCCTCAGCGTATGCTCTGAGATCGACAGGGTATCGGCAGCCTGAGCACGGCTGTAGCCCAGCGCGAGCAGGGTGAGCGCATCGGTTTCGCGCGGGCTGAGGCTGGGCGAGTCCAGCAGGTCAGAGCCCCGCTCGATCTCGAGCGCCTTCTGATTGATGTAGTGGGAGACAAGAATGACGTTGGCGGTGTGTTCGGTCGCGAAGCGCGACCAGGCGTCATCACTTGCGTTGTGATTGATCGTGAAAAGCGCGAACTGACCCGAGGGTCCACGGATCGGGACCGAGAAACCCTGTCGTCCGATCCCGCTTTCGATCGCCTCGCCAAGGAAATCACGCGAGGCCTTGCCGGACCAGTCGAGTTGTTTCCACTGGACGGGGTGAAAGCGTCGGTAACAGGCCTGAACGACGGGATCGACGCGGGAATAGTCCTTTTCCAGATATTGCCCGACCCAGTCGTTCGAATAGGTCAAAGCGGCGTACTGTTCGCCGGTCGAGTTTATCGAATGATAGACGACATGCTCGACGTCAAGGATGTCACGAAGGGAAATGACGCACGCGTTCAGATCCTCAAGAGTTCGAACTTTCTGCAAGTCCTCGATATAGCCTTCCAGCATCGCCAACGCCCCGTCGCACAGTTCCCTGCGCTATCCCCTGCATCGACGCCAACTCGGCAGCGGCCACGGCCGTGACGAGATCGAGTTGTCTTCCCGTTGCGGTCAACCCGTTCTTGGTTGAGAAAGTCCTGAGATCCGCAAGAACATCGAGCATCCATTCGTTTGTCATTGGCACTCTCTTTTTCAAAGGTTAACGAAGTCTTAATACAACTTTAGCATGTGCTTCCATTTTCCTGAATTCGCCAATTTCAACTCCCCTAAAATCGCGAGCCTCAGAATTTCAATCCTCTGAAAACCTTTATTATGCTCAATATTCTGCTCATGGAACGACTGCGCCGGACACTCGGCCCGGCGCGAATCACATTCCAGAAACAGATTGTTTCTTACCGGGAAACACTCGCCTCAAGCGTGTCCTCGAAGGTGCGAAGGCCCGTGCGTGGTGCCTGAACCAGGACGGCCATGTTGCCGGGCTTGTGCTCGTTCCTGCGCATTTTAACATGCGCAGCCGGAATGTCGGCCCAGGGGAAGACCTCGGACATGCACGGATCAAGCCTTCGATCGACCATCAGCTTGTTGGCCGACGCCGCCTGCTTGAGGTGCGCGAAATGCGAGCCCTGGATGCGCTTCTGGTGCATCCAGATATAGCGCGCATCCATCGTCAGGTTGTAGCCGGTCGTGCCGGCGCAGAT
>CAZRNL010000399.1:0-3170 GCA_964601395.1 uncultured Silicimonas sp.
CGCGCTCTTCCTTGACGACCTGCACCAGAAGTATCTGGCGCACCTTGATGACTTCCTGGATCTTGTAGCGCCTTGCCCTGGGCTTGCGGGGACGCCGGATTTCTTCGTGGGTATCGTCGTCGGACACCGCCTCGATGAATTCGTCCGTTTCGGAGGCATGGTCGGCCGCAACGTAAGGCGCATCCTCGTCACGCGTTTCACCATCTAGTTCGACAACATCCATACCGGGGATGCCGCGTACCGTTTCGTCAGCGGGATCGTCGGCAATGATCTCGTCCGAAGAAACCGCGGCCTCTGGCTTGCTGCTGGACCGCCCGCGACGACGCCTGCGGGGCTTCTCTTCTTCCTCGGCCTCGGCCTGCGCGTCTTCCATTTCCTCGGCGAGCAGCGCCAGACGATCGGCCACCGGGATCTGATAGTAATCCGGATGGATTTCCGAGAAGGCAAGGAATCCGTGCCTGTTTCCGCCATAGTCGACGAAAGCGGCCTGGAGCGAGGGTTCGACCCTCGTCACCTTTGCGAGATAGATATTTCCGGCTAGCTGGCGTTTGTTCTCGGATTCAAAATCGAACTCCTCGACCCTGTTTCCGTCAACCACCACGACGCGTGTTTCCTCAGCGTGGGTGGCATCGATAAGCATCTTCTTTGGCATGTAGACTTTCTGCGCACCAAGTGGCGCCCACCTCCTTGAGGAGACGGACGATCGTGGTTGCGGCTTTTTGGGGCGACCGGACGTGCGTTTGAATAAGGGGGCCTACCCGTCAGTGACGGGGTATAGCCTGTACTCGCCCTCGCGCGCGTCATCGCGTTTCTTCTCCGACACCTCTTGTGAGGCGTCCGTTCAAGGCCCGGCGCCGGAAAAATCCGCGACACGAGCAATTCTGTACTTGGCCATCTATTGACCGGCGAGCTGGATCAGGTAACCGAAAATTCCGGTCAAGCACCTGAAACAGCGAAACTTTTTGTGAGCGTCGCAACATGACAGCTGCGTAACAACTCAACGGAACCACCATAATGGGTGTCTGTGTCAAATATCAATGAGGAAATGAGAACGCCGTCATTGACGCCGAGTTCCTGTGGTGTCCCAGGTGTTCGCATCACTGACTTGAACACATTGACTATTGGGTCATGCAGGCCGATTTACCGAAAAGATGACAGTTGCATCTCGAGCGCCATGCAGCGCCCTCCCAGTCACCCGCGCATCGTTCCCGCAATCGAAACGATGCCTGAAGGGTCAGCTCTGCACAGTCAGATATAGTCAGACCGCTGAAGACTGTATTTCGCCATCTTCTCGTTCAGCGTCCGCCGCGGCAGGCAAAGCTCTTCCATGACATTCACGATCGAGCCGCGATGCCGACGCATGGTATTGTCGATCAGCATCCGTTCAAAAGCTTCCACGTATTCCTTCAGAGGCTTGCCCTCTGTAGTCACCGTCATGTCAGTAGCTTCGTTGTCGGACATCAGAAGCGACGCGATCGTGCCGGAACCTCGACGGGACTGAAGGACAGCGCGCTCGGCGATATTGACCAACTGCCGGATATTGCCCGGCCAGGGCGCCTGCAAGAGCTGGGCGGCTTCCTGCGCCGAGACCTCGGGCGTTTCGCAGCCGTATTCGTCTGCGAACTGCTCCGAAAAGCGCTGGAACAGCATCAGGATGTCTTCGCCCCGCTGACGCAGCGGCGGAATGGTGATCTTCATCGCCGCAAGTCGGTAATAGAGATCGGGACGCAACGCATCTTCGCACGTACGGCCCGGCTCCTGGAGGTTGCAGATCGCCACGATCCGCGTCTCGGCCGGCGTGCCCTGCTCGTTCATCCAGCTCAGAAGTCGCGCCTGAAGTGACAGCGGCAGGGCCTCGATACCCTCCAGCACCAAGGTGCCGCCACGGGCTTCCTCAAGAAGCGGAAGGTGCTCGCCTTCACCCATCGGGCCGAAAAGGCGTTTGGCCAGAGTAGCTTCGTCATGCGCTGCACAGGAAAACAGCACTAACTTTCTCCCGGCCTTCGCGCCCACCGCGTGGAGAGCATGGGCGACGAGTGTTTTTCCGGTTCCGGTTTCTCCGTCGATCAGGACGTGCCCGTCGGCCTGTCCGAGGTCCAGAATATCCTCTCGAAGCCGCTCCATCACCGGAGAACCTCCGATCAGCTTTTTCATGATACCGGTGCCACCATCCGAAAGTTCGCGGCGCAACGCACGGTTGTCCAGCGTCAAACGTCGCTGGTTCGCGGCCTTCTTGGCCAGTTCGGTCATCCGGTCAGGATTGAATGGCTTTTCGAGAAAGTCGAAGGCGCCGATGCGCATGGCCTCGACCGCCATCGGCACGTCCCCGTGCCCCGTGATCATGATCACCGGAAGCGCGCTGTCCACGCTCATCAGACGCTTGAGGAACATCATGCCGTCCATGCCCGGCATCTTGATGTCGCTGACCACGAGGCCGGGATAGTCCTGGCCGAGTGATTTCAGGGCTTCCTCAGCGCTGGGGAATGTCTCGGTCTCGAAACCCGAGAGCGCCAGCCACTGGCTGATCGACTGACGCATGTCCTTTTCGTCGTCGACAATCGCGACCTTCATCGCCTGAGCCATCGTCTCTCTCCGTTTGCTATTCCGCCGCCTGTGACGATTGTTGCGCCAGCGGCAGGATGATTTCGAATACGGCTCCGCCTTGTCGTCCATTGCGGGCAGTCAACCGACCGCCGAGGTCGTTCACAATTCCCGAGGAAATGGCAAGACCCAACCCGACGCCGTCGCCGGGAGCCTTGGTGGTGTAGAACGGCTCGAAAAGGTTCTCCAGATCTTCAATTCCGTGGCCGTTGTCGCGGACAGTGATCAAGACTTCGTCGGCAACCGAAAGGATGATCTTCACCTCGGGTTCGGGCGTCGACTTGGTCGCATCGATCGCGTTTCGCAGAAGGTTGATAAGCACCTGCTCAAGCCGGATCCTGTCGGCCTCGATGATCACCGGATCACGCGGCAGCGACGCCGCGATCGCCATGTCCCGCTGTCGCAACTGCGGCTCCATCATTGCAAGCGCTGAAGACACCGAAGCCCTTGCATCAAAAGATTCAAATGCATCCCCTCCCTTGCGGGCATACGATTTCAACTGCCGGGTAATCGCTCCCATTCGCTCGATCAAATCGTCGATCCTCTGGAACGAGGAAAGCGCCTCGTCC
>CAZRNL010000400.1:0-3150 GCA_964601395.1 uncultured Silicimonas sp.
TTTCGTGATCGGCGGCCCTGACGGGGATGCGGGACTGACGGGGCGGAAGATCATTGTCGACACCTACGGCGGGGCCGCTCCGCATGGCGGCGGCGCGTTTTCGGGCAAGGATCCGACCAAGGTGGACCGTTCTGCGGCCTATGCGGCGCGGTATCTTGCCAAGAACGTGGTCGCGGCCGGCCTTGCGGAACGCTGCCTGATCCAGCTGTCCTATGCCATCGGAGTGTCGAAACCTCTTTCGGTCTACGTCGATACCTTCGACTCGGGCGAGGTGTCTCCCGAGAGGATCGAGAAAGCCGTGCAGCAGGTCATGGACCTCAGTCCACGCGGCATCCGCCAGCACCTCGCGATGAACAGGCCGATCTATCAGCGCACCGCCGCCTATGGTCATTTCGGGCGCGCTCCCGAAGCCGATGGCGGGTTCTCGTGGGAAAAGACGGACCTGGCCGAGGTTTTGAGGGCATCGGTGTGAAGCCGCCGGTTCTGCCGGGGACCCGCTGGCGTGCGCTGGCCCCCGAACTCCCCAGCGTATTTCTGGCAAGATGAAGTTCACCGTCGCCATCGACGGTCCCGCGGCGGCTGGAAAGGGCACGATCAGCCGAGCGGTGGCCGAGGCATTCGGCTTTGCGCATCTGGATACGGGGCTTCTCTACCGGGCGACCGGGCGCAAGGTGCTGGAGACGGGCATGCCGCCCGAACATGCGGCAGCTGCGGTCACGCCGGAGGACCTTGTCCGCGAAGGGATTCGGACCCAGGCCGTAGCGGAACTGGCGAGCCGGGTGGCCACTATCCCCGAGGTGCGGGCCGCACTTGTCGCCTTCCAGCGTGATTTTGCCCGGCGAGAAGGCGGAGCGGTTCTGGACGGGCGCGACATCGGGACGGTGATCTGTCCCGATGCGGAGGTGAAGCTGTTCGTGACCGCCAGTCCCGAATGCCGGGCGGAGCGTCGCTGGAAGGAACTGTCTTCCGGCGGACAGGTAGCGTCCTACGAGGATGTGCTGAATGAAGTGAAGCGCCGCGATGCGCGCGACATGGGCCGGGCCGACGCGCCATTGCGCGCGGCTGGCGATGCGGTGACCATCGACACGACCCATCTGAGTATCGAAGACGCAACGGAAGCCGCCGTGGCCGCGGTGCGCGCAGGACTGGAGAAACAGGCATGAAACGCACGACGCTGGGCCGGGGCGGCCCCCTGATATCGCAACTCGGCGTGGGAGCGATGTCCTTCGCGGGAATTTACGGCAACGCCTCGATGGAAGAGTCGCACTCCGTTCTCGATGCTGCCGCGGAGGCCGGGGTCAGCCACATCGACACTGCCGCGGCCTACGGGGACGGGCGCTCGGAAGAGATCATCGGCGCCTGGCTGAAGGCGAGACCGGGCGCGCGGGCGGCGACCACGATCGCGACCAAGGCGGCCTTCGCCAAGGATCCCGAGACTGGGACGCGCCACATCTCGAACGCGCCGGCCTTCATGGAAGAGACGCTCGACCGCAGCCTTCGGCTTCTGGGCGTCGAGGCGGTCGATCTGTTCTACGCGCACCGGCTGGAGCCGGGCCGCGCCATCGAAGAAGTGGCCGGCGAGATGGGCGAGCTGGTGCGAAAGGGCAAGGCGAAGGCGATCGGATTTTCGGAGATCGCGCCCTCGAGCCTTCGCCGTGCGGTCACGTCACATCGCGTCGCGGCCGTGCAATCGGAGTATTCGCTTGGCACGCGCTACCCCGATCTAGGGTTGAGACAGGCTTGCGACGAGCTTGGCGTTGCCCTGGTGGCGTTCTCGCCGGTCGGCCGGACGTATCTGACAGATACGCCTTTCGGTGAAGACAAGCTGACCGAAGTCCCGTTCCTGAGGACGAACCCACGGTTCCAGGAACCGAGTTACAGCGCCAACATTCGTATCACCGATGGTTTTCGCGCGCTGGCGAAGGACATGGGTGAACCTGCTGCGGCGCTGGCGATCGCATGGTGCATTGCGCAGGGGGATCACGTGATCCCAATTCCCGGAACCCGGTCAGTCGCCCACTTCGCCGAATTGATCCGAGGCGTGGAGATCGACCTGAGCGAAGGCGACCTGACCGCCATCGAAGCGGTATTGCCGGTCGGCTGGGCGCATGGTGACAGATATTCGTCGGATCAATGGGTCGGTCCGGAGAAATACTGCTGAACCCCTGCAGTCGCGATACCTCAGCCGGAAACGTATGGCCCCTTGGGGCGGTAGAAAATCTTCTGGTTGTGCAGGCGACCAAGAAGTTCGTGGACCCGGCGAGACACCGATAGATCCTCGGCTTTCGTCTTCTGCAGAGCAGTCTCGATAAGTTCCATGTCCTCGGGGCTAAGGTCGAATTTGGTATTTGGCTTCGGCACGGAGGACTCCCCAAAGGTTTGGACTTCGATTTGCGACTGTATAGCGCGCAATCGCGACTCAATCAATAAAATTTCTGAGTAAATTCAATGTGTTCCATTGTATACCGGGATGCCATTGTATGCAGTCCTCCATGAGGGCTTGACCTTCCTGCGGCTGGAAGCCCTACATCCGTCCCGGACCATCGAGGAGCGTTCCGGAAATGACCGAATTCAACGTCCCGGATATGAGTTGCGGGCATTGCAAGACTGCGATCGAAAAAGCCGTCGCAGGCGTGGATCCTACTGCGGATGTTCAGGTCGATCTCGCCGCGCGGAAGGTTCGGATCAAGAGCGACCGATCCGACGGCGCCATGATCGCGGCGATCAAGGCGGCCGGGTACGACGCGGCGCTTGCGTCCTGAACCCAGCCAGGGGTGTCCGGGCTTGCAACCCGGGCCGTTCCCGCCTATAGACCGCGCGTCGAAGCGGCGATGACAGCCGTGAGCATGAGACTTGAGCAGGGTCGGTTATAACCGACCCTTCTTGTTTTGCTCGCGGTGCATTGTCAGAGACCAACCCAAAGACCGGCGGAGACAACCGTGCGGCCAGCAACATAACGACGAATAGGATACGAAAACCGCATGTGCGCTAAAGCAACCATGGAGGAATTCGAGGCCCTCCTGAATGAAAGCCTCGAAATCGACACGCCCCAGGAAGGGTCCGTTGTCAAAGGCAAGGTCATCGCGATCGAAGCGGGACAAGCCATCATCGACGTCGGCTACAAGATGGAAGGCCGCATCGATCTGAAGG